>NZ_JACHJB010000005.1 GCF_014207745.1 Nonomuraea muscovyensis | reverse complement strand
TCACGACATGAGAACGCTTCGGCCCTGTACGCGTCACCGACAGGAAAGCCGTAAAGCCCGGGTTGCTATTTGCACAAGTCAGCAGTATCTACTGTGTATTTTCTCCCGGAAGTCACTTCGAGTAATAGCACCATTCTCGCCATCCGTAACCAGCCCCGTGCCAGCCATACTCATAGGAATGCTGGCAAGAGGAAGAACGCTCTCGATCCAGAGCCCGTCATCCGTCTGAGCAGAGACAGCGAGTTCGGACGGAAGCGGGAGCGCGAGTCCCGTTTCGACTTGAGCAAATCCTGCCGCATCACCCAAGACCAATAACCCGCCGTCCCTCATCGCCTCTCTCGCCTGAGACACTTTCCACACGGGACGTTGGGTGTCAGCGTCGACAACAGAAAGAAGCGAAAGCTTCTCCCCTGGACACAGAGCTATGAAAAAGGCTAGATCACCTTTTTCTGTGCGGCCAATACCTATGGGGCGCGGCGAGTGGTCGCCGAGCGGGACATCCAGACTGCACGAGATGGTCGCGGCCATCAATACGCCCGCCAGCACCGGGGTTCGGAGCAGCTCAGCCCCAAGCATCGTCGCCTGACCGCATCCATGAAACTCCTCACTTCTTGCAGTCGTACGTCTTCGACACAGCCTCCGCTTGCCGCTCGTACAAATTTTTACACGCGTCGATTATCGACGAGTCCAAATAATAAACAAGGAATGTGGGCCAAAACCCAGTCCTCTGATAGTACCAATCCCATTGCCGCGCGTGCTCCGCTTCGTGCTTCAGGAACGCAGGCCCAGGCCTTTCTCCCGTGAGCACCACATTACCGATTGTTGTGGCTTCGCGTCCGTAGTGAACTCCTGACTTCAAGCCGGTGCATACAACTAATACACCCTGAGGGTTGCATGTTGCCCCGTGCTTTCGCGCCCAGGATACTGCACGATGATTAAACTCTGCAAGAGTAATCCATGGGGGCTGGGTCCCAAGAAATTCGAAAAGCTTCACAGGCATATCTGTGGCCTTCGCGACCAACTTTGCGACCGGTGTAGCCGTACAGCTCGTCGTATACTTATTGTTGCCGCAAAATAGTTTGCGCCAATCTTCCCACTCTTCTTCAATAAGCTTTCTACATTCCTTGTTGTTGAGGTGAGAGTGACACTTCTGGAGATTCCATCCCAGCTTCGCATTCTGCGACATTGCTCGCTGTATTTCCTGACGGGAAACAGACTTGCCGCCAACCGCCACAGCTTTCTTCATGTCGCGCCATAGACTATTCAGCATCTGGGGTGAAGCTCCGTCGTATGCCAGGTCGATAATGTCCTGCCGTGCTTCCTCGTCCAGCTCCCAAAAGCCGGGAGGTGTGGGCCACCCATTCGGCAAGTGCCCCCATCTCTTCATCTCCTCTTCGGTCATGACGGTGACGCCCCAATACGACTGGCCCGCTTGGATGCAGGCGATACAGGCGCTGACTTCGTCGCTATACCCAATACCGCCACCGTCGCCAGTAGCGCTGCAACCCTTGCCGTAGGTGCACATCGACGCTCCGCCGCCGCCTCCGCTGATGATTCCAAGTTTGGCGTACGATTCGGCGACTTCTTGGGGGTCTCGGCTGGGGTTGTAGACGGACTCCCAGATCCCACCGATGGCATCGCCTGAAATCACGGTGTAGTGGCCGGTGGGGTCGATGCCGGTGAGGGGGGAGGCGTTGGCGTAGGTGTAGCGGTTGGCCTGGACGGACGGATTGGGGGTGAGGGTGGCGGTGTCGCGACTGGTGAAGGTGCCGGTACCGGGCTGGTACCAGCGGGCGTGCATGTTGACCTTGCCGGTGTCCGGGTCGGTGTATTCGCCCCGGTAGCCGAGGTTGGTCTTGGTTCCGGTCTGGGCGGTGACCGTGCCGAAGGGGTCGTGGGCGGTGCTGGTGGCCAGGGCGGTGCTGGTGTAGGTGGCGACGAGGTCGCCGTGCAGGTCGGTCAGGGTGGCGAGGGCGGGGTTGGTGCCTTCCTGCTGGCCGAGCAGGCCACCGAACGGGTCGCGACCCATGCCGAAGACCGGCGCATACGCCGTCACACTCCGAACCACGCTGGACGCCCGCAGGCGCCGGACGAAGCTCCATCTACTTGAAGCAGAAACAAGGTCCCTGACTCGCGCAGCGCGGAGCATGTTGGCAAACGGGTAGAGCCTAACTTCGCGGGTATATGTGGACAAGATCCAATCGCGTCACATAAAGACCACGTAAGGTGATCAACTAGGTGCGTCGCACCCAGTCAGGGAGCGATGTGGATCAGGCGTCCACCGGTTCGGGGTTGTGGGCGCGGAGGACGAGTTCGCCGTTCTCCATGCCCACCGTGACCCGGCCGCCCTCGCTCACCTCACCGGTCAGCACCATCGTGGACAGTCGGTTGTCCAGTTCGCGCTGGATCGTCCGCCGGAGCGGGCGGGCGCCGAACTCCGGCTGGTAACCCCGTTCCGCCAGCCAGTCCACGGCCGCCTGCGACACCTCCAGATCCATGCCCTGGCCGCGCAGCCGCTGCCGGGTGCGCTCCAGCAGGAGTTCGACGATCTGGCGGAGCTGTTCGCGTTCCAGCCGCTTGAAGACGATCGTCTCGTCGATGCGGTTGAGCAGCTCCGGCCGCAGCGAGTGCCGCAGGAGGTCCATCAGCCGGTCCTCCAGGTCCGGGGCGTCGGATTCGAGGATCATCTGGGCGCCGATGTTGCTCGTCATGATGACGATGGTGTTGGTGAAGTCGACCGTGCGGCCATGGCCGTCGGTCAGGCGGCCGTCGTCGAGCATCTGGAGCAGGATGTTCATCACGTCCGGGTGGGCCTTCTCGATCTCGTCCAGCAGCAACACCCCGTGCGGACGCCGCCGGACGGCCTCGGTGAGCTGCCCCGCCTCCTCGTAGCCGACGTAGCCGGGAGGCGCGCCGATCAGCCGGGACACCGTGTGGCGCTCCTGGAACTCGCTCATGTCCACGCGCGTCATGTGGTCCTCGCCGCCGAACAGTGCCGCCGCCAGGGCGCGGGCCAGTTCGGTCTTGCCGACGCCGGTCGGCCCGAGGAACAGGAAGCTGCCGATCGGCCGGTTCGGGTCCGACAGCCCGGCGCGGGCGCGGCGGACCGCCTCGGCGATGGCGACGACGGCCTCGTCCTGGCCGATGACCCGCTTGTGCAGGTGCTCCTCCAACTGCATGAGCCGTTCGCGTTCCTGCGCGGTGAGCTGGCGTACCGGGATGCCGGTACGGCGGGAGACGATCTCGGCGACGTCCTCGACCGTCACCTGCGGCACCTCGTCGCGGACCTGCCGGGCACGCTGCAGTTCGGGCCGGAGCTTGTCGATCTGCACCGTCACCTCCTTGGCCCGGTCGAAGTCGTCGGCGGAGACCGCCTGGTCCTTGTCGCGGCGCAGCGACTCCAGGCGTTCCTCCAGCTCGCGTATGTCGGTGCCGGGCGTGCGGGAACGCAACCGCACCCGGGCCGCCGCCTGGTCCATCAGGTCGATGGCCTTGTCGGGTAGGAACCGGTCGGCGACGTAGCGGTCGGACAGGGTCGCGGCGGCGTGCAGCGCCTCGTCGGTGATGCGCACCTGGTGGTGGGCCTCGTAGGCGTCGCGCAGGCCGCGCAGGATCTCGATCGTCTCCTCGACGGTGGGCTCGGAGACGAGGATCGGCTGGAAGCGGCGTTCGAGGGCGGCGTCCTTCTCGACGTTCTTGCGGTACTCGTCGATCGTGGTGGCGGCGACGACGTGCAGTTCGCCGCGGGCGAGGGCGGGTTTGAGGATGTTCGCGGCGTCCATGCCGCCCTCGGCGGAGCCGGCGCCGACGAGGGTGTGCATCTCGTCGATGAACACGATGGTCTCGTCGGCGTGCTCGCGTACCTCGTCGATGACCTTCTTCACGCGCTCCTCGAACTCGCCGCGGTACTTCGACCCGGCCACCATGCCGGTCAGGTCGAGCGCGACGACGCGCCGGTCCTTGAGCGTGTCGGGCACGGTGCCGTTCACGATGCGCTGCGCGATGCCCTCGACGATGGCGGTCTTGCCGACGCCGGGCTCGCCGATGAGCGCGGGGTTGTTCTTGGTACGGCGCGACAGCACCTCCAGGGCCTGCTCGATCTCGTCCTCCCGGCCGACGACCGGATCGAGCTTGCCCTGCCTGGCCTCCTCGGTCAGGTCACGGCCGAACTGGTCGAGCGACGGCGTGGAGCTCGGCGCCCGCTCCTGCCGCCGGCCCGTGCCGGCGACCATGGCCTGCTGCAGGTGGTCGGCCGCGGCCCCCTGCTCCTGCAGCAGCCGGGCGGCGCTGGAGCCGGGGTTGGCGGCGAGCGCGAGCAGCAGGTGCTCGGGGCCGATGTAGGACGAGCCCGAGGCGCGGGCGATCCGCTGGGCGTCGAGCAGGGCCCGCTTGGCCGCCGGTGACAGCGTGGTGGGCGGCGCGCCGAGCTGGGCGCCGCCCCGGCCGGCGGCGTCGATCCGGTCACGCAGCACACCCACGTCCACGCCAGCGGCTTCGAGCGTGGCCCGGGTCTGGTCGTACTCGGTCAGCGCGTCGAGCAGGTCGATCACGTCGAGGTCGGCCGCTCCCCGGCGGCCGGCGATCTCCAGGGCGTTCGCGAGGACCACGCGGGCGGGCTCGCTGAGCAGCCTGCCGATGTCCACCCGCTGCACGCTGGGGCGTACGGGTGGCCAGGCGTCACCGAACATCCGGCCGGTGAGCTCGTCGAACCGCCTGAACGGGTCACTCGCAAAGAACGACATATCCGACATATCGGAATCCCCTTTCGACGCAACAGGGACCTTTGCCGGGGATACCGCAAGGCATAGCCAACGTCCGGCCGTCGAAAGGCAAATTCACCACCCGGGCCGGACAGGCCCCAGCACGTCGGGATCGGCGCTCCCGGGGCAGACCCGGTCCATGCGGCCCGGTCCCGGCAGTCAGGACCGGGCGAGCAGGACCCGGCAGGCAGGACGGGTGCGGGGCGGGATGGAGCGCGCCGGTCGGCCGGGGGGCCCGGGAGTGGCGTCCGCTCAGGGCAGGGCGGTGATCGCCTCGTCGATCGGCGTGCCGCCGGAGACCAGCTCCAGCACCTGCCCCAGCCCGGCCCGTTGGCGCAGCAGCGCGGCGATGACGGCGGCCACGTCGTCGCGTGGCACCCGCCCGCGGGGCACCTCCAGGTCGAGCAGGACCAGCCCGGTGCCGGGGTCATCGGTCAGGGCGCCGGGACGCAGGATCGTCCAGTCGAGCGAGCGGCGGGTCAGGTCGTGCTCGGCCTCGGTCTTGGCCGTGATGTACGCGGCCCACACCTCGTCGCCGCCCGGCTCCGGCGGCCGTCCCGCCCCCATCGAGGAGATCTGCACGAACCGCCGCACCCCTGCCCGCTCGGCCGCGTCGGCCAGCAGCACGGAGGCCCCGCGGTCGACGGTGTCCTTGCGCGCCGGGCCGCTCCCCGGCCCGGCTCCCGCCGCGAACACGACCGCGTCCGCACCGCGCAGGATGTCCGCGATCTCCGCGACGCTCGCCCGTTCGAGGTCGCACAGCACCGCCCGCGCCCCGGTCGCCTCGACGTCGGCCACGTGAGCGGGATTGCGCACCAGGCCGGTCGCGTCGCCGCCGAGGAGCCGTTCGAGCCGCAACGCGATCTTGCCGTGGCCGCCCGCGATGATGGTCCTCATCAGGCCATGGTGTCACGGGCGACCGGTTCCCTCCCCCGCCGGTGCTTGCGGGCGAGGCCCGAGGCAGGACAGCGCGTCCTCGACGTACCGGACGATGCGGGCCGCTTCGTGCCCGTCCTCGTCCAGGTCGGGGTTGTAGATGGCGAGCGACCACCCGGCGCAGCCCGGCCGCCGCAGCGCGGTGGCGGTGATCTCGGTGAGCTCCGCCCAGGTCAGCCCGCCCGGCTGCGGGTAGTCCACGGCGGCGAGCTGGTCGGTGGCCAGGACGTCGAGATCGACGTGCAGCCACCACCGCGCAGCGGCCCCCTCGACAGTCGCCACGGCGTCGGCCGTCTTCTCCGCGACGCGCCCGGTGAGGTCCCGATCGGTGGCGAACCACAGGGATTCGCGCAGCGAGGCGACCCCGTGGGCGAGCAGCTCGGCGCCGTCGCGCGGGCCCAGCAGCGCGGTGGCCTCGGCCCGCAGCAGCGGTCCCGGCTCGGCCAGGACCCCGCCGGCCAGGACCCCGCCGGGTAGGACGCCGGTGGGCAGGACGCCGGTGGCCGTGACGCCGAGAGCCAGGCCCAGTTCGCAGTCGGCGGCCTCGCCGGTGGTCGAGACTGCGGGCGGCCAGGCGTCCTCGTGGCCGTCCACGAACAGCAGGCCGGCGGAGCCGTGCACGTCCCGGCAGGCGGCCAGCGCGCCCAGCAGCACCGGGCAGTCGCCGCCGACCAGCAGCGGGAAACCCCCTCCGGCCAGGATCTCCGCCACCCGCCGGCGGACACCGCCGACCATGGACGCCAGGGCCTCCTCGGCCAGCAGGCCCGACCTGCCCCGCTCCGGCACCGGCACGCCGAACGCGACGTCGCCGGCGTCCTCGACGTCGTGCCGGGCGGACACCGCGGCGACCAGACCGGCGCGGCGCAACGCCTGCGGCGCCCGGGCGACGCCGTCACCGCGTCCCGCGGAGTTGAACCCGGCCCCCACCACCTCGACTCTCGTCATACCCCGCTCCCTACCCTCCGCCGCGATCATGACGCCCGCCGCCGGCCCGCCTGTGACCGGTTCGTATCCTGACGCGGAGCACGCCCGGCCCGTCCAAGGAGACCCGATGACCGCATTCCCGCAGGCTCCCACGCCGGCCTTCCTGTTCGACCTCGACGGCACGCTGATCGACAGTGTCTACCAGCACGTGATCGCCTGGCGGCAGGCGCTGTCGGGAATGGGGATCGACCTGTCGGTCTGGCGCATCCACCGGCGCATCGGCATGAGCGGCGGCCTGTTCGTCAGCGCGCTGCTGCGCGAGACCGGGCTGAAGCTCACCCAGGAGCAGATCGACGAGCTGCAGAACACCCACGCCGACGCCTACCTGGAACAGAGCGCGTCGGTCCGGCCGCTGCCCGGCGCCCACGAGCTGCTGGCCGAGCTGACCTCGCGCGGCGTGCCGTGGGCGATCGCGACCAGCGGCTACGCCCGGACGGCGCGGCGGGCGCTGGGCCTGCTGGGCCTGCCGGAGGACACGCCGATGGTGACCCGTGACCTGGTGCGCCGGGCCAAGCCGGATCCCGACCTGTTCCTGGCCGGCGCCGCGCTGCTGGACGTGGACCCGCGGCACGCGATGGTGGTGGGTGACAGCGTGTGGGACCTGCTCGCCGCCCGCCGCGCGGGCGCGCTCGGGATCGGGCTGCTGTCGGGCGGGTACGGCAGGGACGAGCTGGAACGCGCGGGCGCGTTCCGCGTGTACGCGGATCCGGCGGACATGCTGGATCGGCTCGACGAGCTGGGGGTACGCCAGAGCGACTGAGATCCGGGGAATATCCTGCCGAACGGGTGGGGCTGCATCGTGCGTATCTCCTGAGGAGGAGCTGAGATGGACTTGGCAGACATCGGCGTCACCGGTCTCGCGACCATGGGACGCAACCTCGCCCGCAACCTGGCGAGGCACGGATACGCGGTCGCGGTGCACAACCGTTCGGCCAGCCGTACGCAGCAGTTGGTGAAGGAGTTCGGCGGCGAGGGCACGTTCCTGCCGGCTGAGGAGCTCGCGGACTTCGTCGCGTCGCTCAAGCGGCCACGCCGCGCGATCATCATGGTGAAGGCGGGCGCGGGCACCGACGCCGTCATCGACCAGCTCGCGGAGCTGATGGAGCCCGGCGACATGATCGTCGACGGCGGCAACGCGCACTTCGCCGACACCCGGCGGCGCGAGGCCGCGCTGCGCGAGAAGGGCCTGCACTTCGTGGGCACCGGCATCTCCGGCGGCGAGGAGGGCGCGCTGAACGGCCCGAGCATCATGCCGGGCGGCTCGAAGGAGTCGTGGGAGGCGCTGGGCCCGATCCTGCAGGACATCTCCGCCAAGGTCGACGGCGTGCCGTGCGCGGTGCACGTGGGCCCCGACGGCGCCGGGCACTTCGTGAAGATGGTGCACAACGGCATCGAGTACTCCGACATGCAGCTCATCGCCGAGTCGTACGACCTGCTGCGCCAGGCTCTGGGCGCGACGCCGGCGGAGCTCGCCGAGGTGTTCCGCGAGTGGAACAAGGGCGACCTCGACTCCTACCTGATCGAGATCACCGCCGAGGTGCTCGACCAGGTGGACGCGGCCACCGGCCGGCCGTTCGTGGACGTGGTGGTCGACCAGGCCGAGCAGAAGGGCACCGGCCGCTGGACCGTGCAGAGCGCGCTCGACCTGGGCGTGCCGGTGACGGGCATCGCCGAGGCGGTCTTCGCCCGCGCCCTGTCGGGCCACCCCGAGCAGCGCGCCGCCGCCGCGGGCCTGGAGGGGCCGAAGCTGTCGGGGGTGGGCGGGCGCGAGCTGATCGAGGACGTGCGGCAGGCGCTGTACGCCTCCAAGATCGTCGCCTACGCGCAGGGCTTCGACCAGATGGCCGCCGCCTCCAAGGAGTACGGCTGGGACCTCGACCTCGGGGCCATGGCGACGATCTGGCGGGGTGGGTGCATCATCCGGGCCAAGTTCCTGGACCGGATCCGCGCCGCGTACGACGCCGACCCGGCCCTGCCGACGCTGCTGGCCGACCCGACGTTCGCGGCGGCGGTCAACGTGGCGCAGGACGCCTGGCGGCGGGTGGTGACCACGGCCGTGCAGATCGGCGTGCCGACACCCGGTTTCTCGTCGGCGCTGGCGTACTACGACGGGCTGCGGCGCGACCGGCTCCCGGCGGCGCTGGTGCAGGGGCTGCGCGACTACTTCGGCGCGCACACCTACCAGCGGGTGGACCGCGAGGGCGCCTTCCACACCGACTGGTCGGGTGACCGCGCCGAGCGTCCCGCCTGATCCTTCGGCATCGCCCCGGCCTGCCCGGACCCTGCGGGCAGGCCGTCCCGACCGGTCGGGACCGCGGGAGGACAGGCGGTCCCGACCGGCGTGCCGCCGGTCGGGACCGAGTGCCGATGAGGCCGCCGGGTCAGGCGGCCGAGACGCAGAACGGGTGGCCTTCCGGGTCGGTGAGCACGACCCACGAGCCCTCGCCCGGCTGGAAGTCCGGCACGGAGGCGCCGAGTGCCGTCAGCTCCGCGCGGGCCGTGTCGAGGTCGTCCACCTGCAGCTCCAGGTGGACGTGGGCGCCGCCGGCGGGCCAGGCCGGACGGCGGTAGCCGTCGACCCGCTGGAAGGCGAGCGCGACGGGACCGCCCTCGACGGCGGCGTAGTCGGTGTCGCTCTGGGTGACCTTGCCGCCGGTGGCCTTGGCGTAGAAGGAGGCGAGCGCGCCCGGGTCGGCGCTGTCGATGGTGATCGCGGTGATGGTCGTCGTCATGCGGCCAGCGTGCCCGCCTGTGGGGGCGCGGGTCTTGAACATCCTTGCAGCGGAACCGCGAATCTGCCGCACCCGGTCCTTTCAGGGCCGGTCCTGTCAGGCCCGGTCCTGTCGGGCCCGGTCCTGTCGGGCCCGGTCCTGTCGGGCCCGGTCCTGTCGGGCCCGGTCCTGTCGGGCCCGGTCCTGTCGGGCCCGGTCCTGTCGGGCCCGGTCCTGTCGGGGCCGGTTCTGTCGGGGCCGGGGCGTAACGTGCGGCAGGTGCGTTCCGCTGTACGTGTCGGCGCCGGTCCTGGGTTCGCCCTGGACGCGGTGACCTGTGACGACGACCATCGCAGGTGGTCGCCGGTCGAGACGAGCTCGGCCCACCGGCTGGTGCTGGTGCGCCGGGGCCGCTTCCGGCGCCTGGCCGACGGGCGTTCGTCGCTCGCCGATCCCACGCTGGCCTACCTGTCGACGCCGGGTGAGGAGGAGCGGTTCGCGCATCCGGCGGGCGGCGACGTGTGCACGTCGGTGAGCCTGTCGGCCGGGCTGTGGCGGACGCTCGCCGGGGAGGATGTTCGCCCGTCCCGGTCCGCACTCTACGTGGACGCCCGCCTCGATGTGGCCCACCGGCGGTTCCTGGCGGCGGCGCGGGCCGGCGACGCCCCGTTCGGGCTGGCCGAGGCGCTGCTTTCGCTGCTGTCCGGCGCCCTGCGCCAGGTGACCGACCGGCCGCTCCGGGAGGCCGCCGGGGGTGAGGCCGCCAGGGGTGCCGCGCGCCGCTCGACGTCACCGGCCGCGATCGTGGACGCGGCGCGGGAGGCCATCGCCTGCGACCACGAGGCGGCGGGCGACCTGCTGTCGCTGGCGGAGTTGCTGGGCGTCTCCCCCTACCGGCTCAGCAGGGCGTTCACCCGGGAGCTGGGCGTCTCGCTCACCCACTACCGCAACCGGGTGCGGGTGGGGCGGGCGCTCGACCGGCTGGAGCGCGGCGAGCGCGGCCTGGCGCGGCTGGCGGCCGACCTGGGCTTCGCCGACCAGGCCCACCTGACCCGCACCATCCGCCGCCACGCCGGCCACACCCCCACGGCCATGCGTCACCTGCTCACCCACCCCGAGGCCGACGGGCCTGCCGGTGGGGGCCGCCGGGCCGGTCCCGTAGGATCTGCGCGTGCGTGATCCAGGTGAGGACCCCCGGCCGGCCCGTGGCGCCGTGCGTGAGATCCGGTCGCCGGCCCAGGCCGCGACGCTGGCCTACTCCCCCGACCTCGACGGCCTGGCCGACCCGGGCGAGGTCGTCTGGGCGTGGGTCCCGTACGAGGAGGATCCGTCGCGCGGCAAGGACCGGCCGCTGCTGATCGTCGGCCGGACCGGGCGGCGCCTGCTGGGCATGATGCTGTCCAGCAGGGGCGACGACGGCCCCGACTGGCTGGAGATCGGCGCGTGGGGCCGCGACGGCAAGGTGTCCCACCTGCGGCTCGACCGGGTGTTCGTGCTGGACGAGCACGACATCAGGCGGGAGGGCGCCGTGCTGGACCCGCGCCGGTTCGCCACGGTGGCCGCCCACCTGATGAGGCTGCACGGCTGGACCGCCGGCTGACCCCCGCCGGCTCAGCGACCGGCCCGCGTGGCCGCCGCGCCACCCGTCCGGTGTGCCGCCGCTCCGCGGCCCGTCAGGTGGGCGGCGCAGGCCCCGGCCAGCGCCACTGCCAGCGCCACGGCCACGAGTGAGGCGCTGACCCACAGCGGCGAGCGGAACCCGAGCCCCGATCCGATCGCGACCCCGCCGGCCCACGGCCCCACGGCGGCGCCCACGTTCAACGCCGCCGTGGCGAACCCGCCGGCGAGCCTGGGCGCCCCCACCGCCACGTACAGCACCTGCGAGATCAGCGTCGAGCCGACCCCGAACGACAGCGCGCCCTGCACGAACACCAGGACGCACACCGCCACCGGGTCCCCCGCCGCGAAGGCCAGCGCGACCCAGCCCAGGAGCAGCGCCGAGCCACCGACCGCCAGCACCCGGCCGGGCCGCCGGTCGGCCAGCCGCCCGGCGAGCGTGACGCCGGCGAAGGACCCCGCCCCGAACAGCGCCAGCACCACCGGCACCGCTCCCGCCCCCATGCCGGTCACTGCGGTGACGAGCGGCGCGAGGTAGGTGAACGCGCAGAACGTCGCGCCGTTCACCAGCGCGCCGAGCAGCAGGACCACCAGGAGCCGGGGATCACGCAACGCCCGCGCCTCCCCTCGCGCGCCGGGCCCGCCCTCGGCGCCGCCCGCGGTGCCCGGGGGCACGGACCGCACGATCGCGAGGACGGCGGGCACCGAGATCAGCGCCACCGCCCAGAACGCCGACCGCCACCCCCACGCCTGCCCGAGCAGCGCTCCGGCCGGCACCCCGGCGACACACGCGACGGTGACGCCGCCCAGCAGGACGGACGTGGCCCGTCCCTTGGCGTCCGGCGGAACCATGCCGGCGGCCGTCGCCACCGCCACCGCCAGGAACCCGGCGCCGGCCAGCGCACCGACGGCGCGCGTGGCCAGCAGCAGCCCGAAGCTGGTGGTGACCGCGCCGACGACGTGCACGAGCAGGAACACGATGAGGAAGGTCAGCAGGGCCCGGCGCCGCGACCAGCGCAGCGCCATGACGGCCATGAGGGGTGCGCCGACGACCATGCCGACCGCGTACGCGGAGGTCAGCGAGCCGGCCGCGGGGACGGACACGCGCAGGTCGTGGGCGATGTCCGGCACCAGGCCGGACAACATGAACTCGGACGTGCCCTGGGCGAAGACGGCCAGGGCGAGCAGATAGAGGGCGAACGGCACAGCAGGACTCTCCGCAACCACGTCATGGATCGACGCCGTGGATCGACGTCACCGGAACGACGTCAGTGGATCGACGTCACCGGATCGACAAGGGAAGCGGCGGATCGCGACATCCGGGAAGACGGCGCGGAGCGAGGACCTCGGACGACCGCCCGGGACCTCGGCTCAGGGAGACCGTCAGGCCGGAGGCGCGAGCGCCGCGCGGCCCACCGGCGTCGCGGACGCGTCCGTGAACGCGGTCATACACACGGCATGGGATGACCATGGACGCGGCATGAACGCGGTCGTGGACACGGGGGACGCACGGTCGAGGCCGGACACAACCCGCGCGAGGGGCGATCCGGTGGCGCGGTCGCGAAAAGGAGGCCGGCGCCCACGCGGGCGCGGCCGAATCAGTGCGACATCGCGGTAAGCCACCGGACGACCGGTGGCCGGCGTCTTGACGCCTCCGGGCTCGACATGGTCCCGCACTCTACTGATGCCGCCCGCCGGTCGTCCACCGCATTTACCGCGACGTTCACCATGACATTCACCGCCACATTCACCATGACATTCACCGCGACCCGCTCACCGCACCGGTCCACCGGCCGGCGGTCCGGCGAACACCGTGAGGCTCTTTCCCGGATCGCCGGGAAGGCATGGGCGGCCCATCGTATGATCGACCCCTCCCCGCCGTGATCGAGTGGGGAGACGTGTGTGCGCCCGTCAGTGTTGTCCGTGTTGCACGCCTCGGTGGTGCGGTCCTCGATGGTGCCCGTCGCGCTGCTGCCCGCCGTGGCGCTCCTGACCGCCGGCTGCGACGTGTTGCCCCTGCTGGAGCGGCACACGGGCCGTGCCCAGGCCGCGCAGGGCCGGCCCGCCGCCGCAGGCGGCGCGAGGGTAGCCGTGCGGCCGCGCCCGGCGCGGGTGCCGCGCTCCGCCTCGGGCCGGTACGCGGTCGTCCCCGGAGCCGCGCCCGCGCGGCCGGGACGGGGCACGGTGGTGCGCTACCTGGTGGAGGTCGAACGCGGCCTGCCGTTCGACCGGAGGACGTTCGCCGCACAGGTGCACCGCACGCTCAACGACCCGCGCGGGTGGGCGCGCTTCCAGCGCGTCGACCACGGCCCGGTTCGGCTGCGCGTCGCCCTGTCGAGTCCGGCGCTGACGGACCTGCAGTGCCTGCCGCTGGACACCGCGGGCCGCCTGTCCTGCTGGAACGGCCTGCGTTCGGTGATCAACGCGCTGCGGTGGGCGCGCGGCGTCCCGCAGTACGAGGGCGACCTGGCCGCCTACCGCAGCTACCTGGTCAACCACGAGGTGGGCCACGGCCTCGGCCACGGTCACAGCACGTGTCCGGCGCCCGGGCGGCTCGCCCCGGTCATGGTGCAGCAGTCGATGTCCCTGGGCCGGTGCCGCCCCAACCCCTGGCCGTACCCATCGAAGCGCGGCTGAACGCGATGAACACGGATGAACACGGCTGAACGCGGCACCGCCATGATCCCGCTAACCTGACGCTATCGCGATATATCGCCGTATCGGGAACACCGAGCGCGACTCGGTCAGTTGAGCAACCAGAGACGGAACTCCAGGGGAGAGTGAGCGATGGCACGACTGCGGACGGCACGACGGATCCTCGTGGGCGGGGCGGCCCTGGCGGCGGCGGGCTGGGCGCTGCGCGACGTGCCCGCCGAGCTGGGCGTGCGCCCCCTGAGGTCGGGACCGGACCGCGAGGCCCGGATCCGGCGCTCGCCGCAGTTCAGGGACGGCGCCTTCTTCAACCCGATGCCCGAGCCCACCCTCGTGTCCACGCCGCCACCCGGGTTGCTGCGCGAGCTGGCCAAGGACCGCGACCGGCGCCGCCCGGCCGGGCCGGTGCCGCTACGGACGCCGCCCGCCGGCGACCCCTCGCCGACCGGTGTGCGGGCCGTCTGGCTCGGCCACGCGACCACGCTGGTGGAGATCGAGGGACGGCGGGTGCTGTTCGACCCGGTGTGGAGCGCGCGTCCCTCCCCCGCGCAGTTCGCCGGGCCGAAGCGGCACCACCCGCTGCCGGTGTCGCTGGACGAGCTGCCGCAGGTCGACGCGATCGCCATCTCGCACGACCACTACGACCACCTCGACATGGCCACCGTCCGGTCGCTGACGGCCACGCAGCGCGCGCCGTTCCTGGTGCCGCTGGGCATCGGCGCACACCTGGAACGCTGGGGCGTGCCCGCGTACCGGATCATCGAGCTGGACTGGGAGGAGGAGGCCGAGGTCGCGGGGCTGCGCTTCGTCGCGACCGCCGCGCGGCACTTCTCCGGCCGCACGCTCACCCGTAACGACACCCTGTGGGGGTCGTGGGTGGTGGCCGGGCCGGCCAGGCGCGTGTTCTACGCGGGCGACTCCGGCTACTTCGAGGGGTACCGGGGCATCGGCTCGGCGCACGGCCCGTTCGACCTGACGCTGATGCCGATCGGCGCCTACAGCCCCGCCTGGCCCGACATCCACATGAACCCCGAGGAGGCGGTCAACGCCCACCTCGACCTGGGCGGCCGGGTGTTGCTGCCGGTGCACTGGGCGACGTTCACGCTGGCGCTGCACCCGTGGGCGGAGCCGGTGGAACGCCTGTGGCGCGAGGCCAAGGCCCGCGACGTCTCGATCATGGTGCCCCGGCCGGGCGAGGCCGTGGACACCGACGCCGCCCCGGCCGTGGACGGGTGGTGGGAGACGCTGACCTGAGCCTAGAGTCGTGGCGTGAGCAACCTGGAGCGGGACCCCCGCGAGATTCGGTGCGGAGCCGAGACCTCGGCATCGCACGGTGGTCACGCCGCGACCACGGCGCCGCCCGGTGCCGACGCCGGGACCGAGCTGCTGGCCGGGCGCGACGTGCCGCTGGGCGGTCCCCGCGCGATGCGGGTGAGCAGGACCCTGCCCCACGTGCACCGGCGCATGATCGGCGCCTGGTGCTTCGTCGACGCCTACGGGCCGGAGGTGGCGGCCATGCGGGTGCCGCCGCACCCGCACACCGGCCTGCAGACGGTGTCCTGGCTGCTGGCGGGCGAGGTGCTGCACCGCGACAGCCTCGGCAGCCTGCAGCGGATCCGCCCCGGGCAGCTCAACCTGATGACCGCGGGCCGGGGCATCTCCCACTCGGAGGAGTCCGGCGAGCAGACGCTGCACGGGGTGCAGCTGTGGGTGGCGCTGCCCGCCGGCCGCCGGAACGTCGAGCCGGCCTTCGAGCACCACCCCGCGCTGCCGGAGTGCTCGGGGCCGGGGTTCACGGCGGTCGTGGCGATGGGCGAGTTCGGCGGGGTGCGCTCGCCGGCGACCGCCCACACGCCGCTGGTGGGGGCTGAGGTGACCGTCGACGGGGCCGCCGAGCTGCCGCTCGACCCGGCGTTCGAGCACGGGGCGCTGTTGCTCGACGGCGCGGTCGAGCCGCTGGAGGCGGGGCCGCTACGCTACCTGCCGCCCGGCCGGACCCGCCTGACCGTGCGCGGGCACGGCCGGCTGCTGCTCATCGGCGGCGAGCCGTTCGCCGAGGAGATCGTGATGTGGTGGAACTTCGTCGGCCGCGACCACGACGAGATCGTCGCGTTCCGCAAGGAGTGGATGGAGGGCGAGAGGTTCGGCTCCGTCGAGGGGTTCGACGGAGCGCCGCTCCCCGCCCCCGTCCTGCCCGGCACCCGCCTGCGCCCTCGCGGCCGCGTGCGCTGACCCGCTACGGGCGTGTGAAGGTGTAGATCACGTCCATGTTGGCCGCGTTCGTCGGCATGTCGAGGAGGGTGCGCACGGGCGCGCCGGTGAAGTCGAGCACCTGAAGCTGGTTCCGGGCGCCCGGCCCGGTCCGCACCCAGCACACCACGTGCTCGTCGTCGTACCAGGTGGCCAGGCTCACACATGGTGAGGTGAAGCGCCTGAGCTCGGAGCCGGTGACCGAGTCGTAGACGCAGTTGGTGCCGTTGCCGAGCCCCGGACAGTTGGTGACGAACCGCTCACCCGACGGGGAGAACAGCGACTCGGCGACGGCCGCGCCCACGTTGGGCACGTGCCGGACCCGCCGGCCGGTCGCGTCGAAGAAGCGCAGCGCCTGCTGGGTGGTGTCGTTCGACAACGCGACCACGCCGGTGTCGAGGTGGTCGAACCCGTAGCGGATGCCCTTCAGCGAGCCCTCCCGGAGGGAGGCGATGCCGACCTGCCGGGTGGCCACGTTCACGATCGCGAACCCGGTCGACTGCCACACGCCCTTGACGGGGTTGCCGAGGTTCACCAGGACGCGGGTGCTGTCACGCGACCAGGCCTGGACGTACGCGCTGAGCGGCTGCTGGGAGGTCTTGACGGTGAACGTGCCGCCGGTCACCCGGTCGGTGATCCGCACGGTGTCGTGGCCGTCCACGAACTCCTTGCCCCGGCCGGCGAGGTAACGCCCGTCGGGCGACAGGACGTTCTCCCACAGTTGCGGATATTTCACGAAAGGGCCGGTGAGGGTGTCGCGGGCGTAGTACACCCACGTCTGCGTCTTGGGGTCGCGCAGCTTGTACGTCGTGAGCCTGACCGGGTCGGCCGGGCTCTCGTACAGGGTGCCGTCGGTGTCGGCCGGCGTCGAGGTGGCCAGGCCGGTGGTGGGGACGGGCGTACGGGTGGGGCTCGGCGACGCGGTCGCGGCCGAGGTGGCGACCGGGTTCGGCTGGTCGCGCCGGTTGACGACGACGGCGACCACGGCGAGGGCCACGACGACGGCCGTGGCGGCGACGGCCACGCCGACCCACAGTCCCCTCCTGCCGCGATCGGGCAGCGCCCGGCCACCATACGACCCGCCCGGCGCTCCCGGCGCTCCCGGCGCTCCCGGCGCTCCGTGCGGCCCCGAACCCGGCGGCCCGCCGGGTCCGACGCCGGGCACCGCACCCGGCCCCGAAGCGGGCGCCGCATACGGACCCGCACCCGGCTGAGGGTGGGCCGGACGCGGGCGAGGGTCCTGCCGCGGATACAGCCCCGAACCGGGCACCCCGTACGGGACCGGCCCAGGCGGAGACTGCGGACCCGAACCGGGCACCCCGTACGGGACCGGCCCAGGCGGAGACTGCGGACCCGAACCGGGCACCCCGTACGGGACCGGCCCAGGCGGAGACTGCGGACCCGAACCGGGCGCCCCATACGGGACCGACCCTGACGGAGACTGCGGACCCGAACCGGGCGCCCCATACGGGACCGACCCTGACGGAGACTGCGGACTCGAACCGGGCGCCCCATACGGGACCGACCCTGACGGAGACTGCGGACCCGAACCGGGCGCCCCATAAGGGACCGACCCTGACGGAGACTGCGGACCCGAACCGGGCGCCCTGACTGGCCCTGCGCCTGGCGGGGCCCACAGCGGCGCTCCCCCGGACGCGGCCCCCGGGCCGGACATGGGTCCGGGACCGGGCACAAGACCGGGACCAGGACCGGAGCCGGGACCGGGACCGGGGATGGGCGCGGAGCCGGGGCCTGGCGCGGAGCCGGGTGGGGGTTCGGGGGCGGGGGTGGACGGTGGGAGGGCCAGGACGGCGGTGGCCTGCCGGGTGTCGGCGGGGTCCGGGGCGGGCTGCTCCAGCAGGCGGCGGATCACCTGCTCGGCCGTCGGCCGCCGCGCCGGGTCCTTGGCCAGGCAGGCCGCCACCAGCTCGCGCAGCGGCCCGCCGAGCGGCGCGAGGTCCGGCTCGGTGTACAGGACCCGCTGGACGATCAGCGGCATCGACGCGGCCACGAACGGCCCACGTCCGGAGGCGGCGTACACCATCAGGCAGCCCCACGCGAACATGTCCACGGGCGGCCCCACGCGCTGGTCGAGGATCTGCTCCGGCGCCATGTACGCCGGGGTGCCCACGGGCATGGCGGTGATGGTGGAGGTCGCGTCGAGCGCTCTGGCGATGCCGAAGTCGATGACGCGCCAGCCCTCGCTGCCGAGCAGGACGTTCGCGGGGCTGAGGTCACGGTGCACGATGCCGGCCCGGTGGACGGCGGCCAGCGCGGTCGCGGTGCCGATCGCCAGCCGGTACAGCGCCGCGTCGGAGCGCGGCCCGTCCTCGGTCACGAGCTGCTCCAGCGACGGGCCGTCCACGTACTCGCTGACGATGTACGGCCGCTCGTCCTGCACCCCGGTGGCGAGCACCTTCGCGGTGCAGAACGGCGCCACCCGCTGGGCGGCGGCCGCCTCCCGGGCGAACCGCTCGGCCGCCACCGCGTCACCCGCCAGGTGGGGGCGCAGCCATTTCACGGCGACCAGGCCGCCGTGCCCGTCCACTCCCAGATAGACGACGCCCTGCCCGCCCTCGCCGAGCCGGCCGCGCAGCTCGTGGCCGCCGAGACTGGGGGGATCACCGGGTCTGAGCTCAGTAACAGACGCCATAACAGGACTATTTTCACTTTTCCTTGCAAGTCGCTTGCATCGGAATCTGACCTTACCTGGACTGCCCGGCGCGGGGGCTAGAGTCAGGCGAGACGATCGGACGGTGACGATCGGACGGTGAGGAGGCAGCGCCCGGATGGACGCCATGACGTTGAAGGACATCGCGCAGGTGAAAGACCCCCTGGAGCGGGCCCGTGCCCTGTCCCGTCTCATGGCCGAGCAGCAGGACCTCCTCGCCGAGGCGGCGGAGCTGCGCCGCGCGGCCCTCGCCGAGGCCCGCGAGTCCGGCCACCCGGCCGAGCCCGACGACGGAGCGGCCGGGCCCACGTCGCGGGCGGCCCGGGTGGTCGTCCGCCGTGCCCTGCCGACAGAGCCCGCCGTACGGGCGTCGGCGTCGCTGTTCCTGGCGGAGGCCGAGCGGCAGGGCATCGAGGCGGGCCGCCGGATGCTGTACGTGGGCCCGGAGCCGGCCGCCGATCACGTGGCGGCCTGCCTGCGGGTCGAGCCCGGCGCCGAGGTGATCGCCCGCCGCAAGATGATGACGGCCGACGGCGTGCCGGTGCGCATCGCGACCAGCTACTTCCGCGCCGATCTGTTCGGCGGCACCCGCCTGGCCAAGCCCGGCTTCGTCCGGCCCTCGCTGCAGTCGGCACTGGTCGCCCTGGGCCACGCCTTCGGCCACGCCGAGGAGACCCTCACCGCCCGCCCGCCGACCCCGTTCGAGCACCGGACACTCGAACTGGACCCGGGCGAGTGGATCGTCCAGGTGCTGCGCGCCGGCTACTCGACCGGCGGCACGCCCGTCCACGTCCTGGAGACCATCTGCGCCGCCACCCGCCACGTCTTCCCGATCGGCCAGGTCTCGGGCCACGACGAGTTCTGAGGCGGGGGCACGCGGCACGCACGCCCTCCTCAGTAGACCGAGATATGCGGGTGGTCGTAGTGGTTGGCCGTGGCGCCGCCACGGTCCGACATGGTGCGCCAGGCGCCGGTGCGTGCGTGCCAGATGCGCTGGCGGTAGATGATGTACATGACGGCCAGCCGGTCGGCGTTCTTGATCGCCCATTCGGCGATCTCGTTGCCGCGCTGGACCTCGGCCGCCGAGGGCATGGCGCCACCGCGGCTCAGCATGAAGTCGCACGCCCGGCCGAGCGGGTGCTCGCCGCCGTCCTGGATCTGCCGGTAGCAGCCGATGCCGAACGGCACCTCGAACCGTTCCTGGATGAGGGTCTTCACCAGGCGCATGCGAGGCGTGATGTGGTCGGCCCCTTCGGGGAGCTGGGGCACCCAGGTGCCGTCCGAGCGCCGCACCCCGGGGGCCCGGTGGAGCTGGTCGATCTTGTCCCGGATCCGCTCGATCAGCTTCTCGGCGCGCGCCTTGCGGTCGGCGAGGTCCTCGACCTGGTCGCCGAGCTCGTCGCTGCGGGCGGCAGCCTCCTGCTGCGCCTGCCGGTGGGTGTCACGCACCCGGGCGAACCCGCTCAGCCGGGCGCCCTGCTCGTCGATCAGGTGCCTGTTCAGGGCGAGCCTGGCCAGGTGGCCGTCCGCACCGGTGGGCGTCTGGGTCAGCATGGTGGCGCCGAACGGGGAGGCGTTCATGTACTGGGCGACGGCGATCGTCCTCAGCTGGGCGGACTCCCGGTCGAGCACCTTCTGGGCGGCGGCGAGCTTGTCGCGGGCGGCCTTCTCGGCCTTCTCCGCCTTCTCGTGGGCGATGCGGCCGTTGTAGTAGTCGGTGATGAGCGCGTCCGACTCCTTCTGCAGGGCCGCGAGTTCCTTCTTGAGCTGCTTGACCGAGGGTTTCGGCGCCGCCTGCGCGGGGGTCGCGCTCACCGCGAGGAGGAGGACCATGACCGTGCCGAGGACACGCAGCGCGCCGCGCCGATGGTCGGCGTGGGACGCAACCGCCACACTGCTCCTTTGCCCGTGCCACTTTCTTCCGATGGAAGATAGTAGGGGATCACCTCACTTCGTCGTACATTTCCACTTTTTTGCAAGATCAACTTCGGGGCGGCATGACTGAGGCCCACGCCCGCCAGGGCGGGCCTCCCGAGCGTTCACCCAGCCGCGTCGGGCCCGGCGAGACGCGGTCGCGGCCAGGTCGAAGGGGCCGGGCACGACGGCCGATGCGCCTCCGCACGCCGGCCGGTGCGACCGGGCCCCCTACGCCGGACCCACGCGGAGAACACCGGCCCGGCGACGAGCCCGTGACGCCCCGCGCCGACGTCGAGTCCGGATGCGAGTGTGGCCACGGCATAGTAAGCACCTACGATCTCGCCAAGACCGACCGCGGCTCGGGCGCCCTCCGCGAGAGGATCGCCGACAGGCTGCCCGCCACCGAAGAGATCACCAAGGTGATCGGCCGGGGTGATCGGCCGGGGTGATCGGCCGGGGGTGGTCTCCGCTTCCGGAGGGCGTGATCGACCTGGCGCGCCCGGTCCCCGTCAGATGAACGGGCCGATGAGGCCGGCGAACTCCTCCGGGCCGACGACCCGCACGCCCAGGCTCTCCGCCTTGGCCCGCTTGGAGCCCGCCTTCTCTCCCGCCACCAGCAGCGACGTCTTCGCCGAGACGCTGGAGGACGCCTTGCCCCCCGCGCGCTCGATCAGCTCGTTCATCTGGTTGCGGGTCAGCGCCTCCAGCGCTCCACTCATGGCGCCGGTCACCACGACGGACATCCCGGCCAGCGGAAGCTCGGACCCGCCACTCCCCTCAGCGGCGGCGCCGGGATCGGCGGCCGGTGTCCACCCCGGCTCTGTCATGGTGACCCCGGCCTTGACCAGCTTGTCGATGAGGTTGGCCAGCTCGACCAGCTCCGCCAGCACCACCGGCGCCTTCTCCGGGCCGATGCCCTCCACCGCCTGGATCGCCTCGACGTCGGCCGCACGGATGGCGTCCATGCTGCCGAAGTGCCTGGCGATGCGGCGGCTCATGGACCGACCGGTGCCGCGGACCCCGAGCGCGCAGAACACCCTGCTGAGCGGCCGGCCCTTGGCCCGCTCGATAGCGGCCAGCAGGTTGTCGGTGCTGGTCTCGCCCATCCGTTCGAGGCCCAGAACCTGCTCGCGGGTCAGGAAGAACAGGTCGGCGAAGTCGGCGATCAATCCCGCGTCGAGTAGCTGCTGGATGCGGTTTTCGGCCAGGCCCTCGATGTCGAGCTGGTCGCGGCCGACGGCGTAGCCGATGGAGGCGATCGCCCGGCAGGCGCGCCCGCGCACGCACCGCCACCGCTCCTGAGAGGAGTCGATCGCGTCGCCGCAGGACGGGCAGACCCGGGGGACCTCGATCGGCTGCTCGTCACCGGTGCGCAGGTGCACGACCGGGGCCTCGACCCGGGGAATCACATCACCGGCCTTGTAGACCACCACGCTGTCGCCCAGCATCAACCCCCTGCGGCGGATGTCTGCGGCATTGTGCAGGGTGGCGTAGGTGACGATGCTGCCATCCAGCTCGACCGGTTCGAGCACGGCGCGCGGGGCGATGACGCCGGTGCGGCCGGTGTTCCACTCCACGCCGATCAACTTGGTGATCTTCTCGGTGGCGGGCAGCTTGTACGCGACCGCCCAGCGCGGCGCCCGCGAGCTGAACCCGGCCGCTGCCTGATCGGCCGCCAGATCGCACTTGATCACGATGCCGTCGATGCCGAACGGCAACTCGGGACGGGCCGCCGCGATCTCCCCGACGCGCTCCTGCACCCGCTCCAGCGTCACGGCCACGATCCCCGCCACCGCCGTCGCGGCGGTCGTCTGCACGCCCTGGGCCGCCACCCACTCCATGATCTCGCTGTGCGGCAGCTCACGCAGACGCATGGCCGGCTCGGAGTCGTCATCCGGCGGCGGCAGCACTCCGTAGCCGAAGAAGGTCAGCTCGCACACGTAGGGCCGGTCCTGCGCCCGCAACGTGCCCGCGGCGGCGCTGCGCGGGTTGGCGAACGTGGTGCCGTCATGCGCCTGCCGCTTGGCACACGCCTGCTCGAACTGCGCGGCCGTCATCATGACCTCGCCGCGCAGCTCCACCGTGACCGGGGCGGCCAGCCGATCGGGCAGGCCGACGATGGTGCCGATGGCATGGCTGACGTCCTCGCCCGCGGTGCCGTCGCCTCGCGTGACGAGCTGCGCCAGGCGGCCGTGCCGGTAGCGGGCCGAGATCGCCAGCCCGTCGAGCTTGGGCTCCACGCTCCATGCTGTGACGGGCCTGCCGAGCCTGCGCTCCAGCCCGGCCGCCCAGTCGGCGAGCTGCTCGGCGCCGAAGACGTTGTCCAGGCTGAGCATGGGCGCCGTGTGCGGCACATCGCCGACCACGGCCCCACCGGCCACCTTGCCCGTGGGCGAGGACGGCAGCACCGACTCGGGGTGGGCCTCCTCATACACCTGGATGCCCCGGACCAGCTGGTCGTAGGCGTCGTCGTCGAGCGTCGAGGTGCCGTCGGCGTAGTAGGCCGCGGCGGAGTCGACGGCAAGCTGCACGGCTTCGGCGTAGGCCGAGTCGTCGGCCAGGACAGTGATCGGGGGCGCGTCGGTCATGCGTTCATCATGCCGGGCGCCACCGACAATTTCCGCCCCGCGAACTGGGCTGGAGCTGCGGGAGCGAGCCTGTGGCCGACGCTCGGCGGTGGTGATCGACGGCCGCCGGGCACGTGCTCCAGGCCGGGCGAAGGCGCTACTGCAGCCCGCGTTGGCATCGGCCGATGAGGCGGGCAGTCCCGCGCGACAGAGGATCGAGCGACATGCCGGCTCAGTCACCGGCTGCCGGTGTCATGGAGATCTCCCAGAAGTCGGCGTAGCGGCCGCCGCGGCGCAGCAGCTCGTCGTGGCCGCCTTCCTCCACGATCCGGCCGCCGTCCAGGAAGACGACGCGATCGGCACGTCGGACGGTCCGCATCCGATGCGCCACCATCACCACCGTCCGGCCCGCCATCAGGCGCTCGACACCCTCGTGAACGGCCGCCTCGTTGACCGGGTCCAGTGCTGAGGTCACCTCGTCCAGCAGCACGACGGGCGCGTTCTTCAACAGCGCCCGCGCGATCGAGACCCGCTGGCGCTCGCCACCCGACAGCAGCGCGCCACCCTCGCCGACATTCGTCGCCCATCCGCCGGGCAGTCGCTCGATCACCTCGTCCAACCGGGCCGCGGTCGCCGCCGCCCGCACCTCGGCGACGCCTGCGTCGGGATGGCCGAGTCGCACGTTCTCCTCGATCGTGCCGTCGAAGAGGTAGACCTCCTGGAAGACGATGGCGATCTGCTCCATCAACACCTCGGTGCTGATGGCGCGCACGTCCACGCCTCCCAGGCGCACCGCGCCCGCGTCCACGTCGTAGAACCGCGCGAGCAGCTGAAGCAGGGTGCTCTTGCCCGCACCCGACGGTCCGACGACGGCAAGCCGTTGTCCCTGCGGCACGGACAACGACACGTCGTCGATCACCATGCGATCCCCATGCCGGAAGGCGACGGACTCGAACTCCAGGTCATGGCCTACCGGCTGGATCGGCTCGCGAGCCTCCGGCAGCGGCGCCGTACGCAACACCGTGTCGAGTCTCGCCAGCTCCGAACGCGCGCCGCGCACCTTGCCACCGATGTCCGACAGCGACAGCAGCGGGTCGGCGCAGCGGGCGGCGAGCACGAGGATCGCCAGGACCTCGGCCGCACCGATGTTCCCGCCGAGCGCGAGGTAGGCGCCCAGGACCAGCAACACGGTGAACATCGTCTGCACCACGAGTGTCAAGCCCACCGCACCGGACAGCGCCGACAGCACCGTACGGCGGTTGGCGCGCTGGACTTCGCGCAGCGAGTCGTCGAGCAACCGGAAGCGTTCGGCGCTCCGGCCGCCGGCTCGCAGCACCGGCTGGGCCTGGAGATACTCGATGACCCGCCCGGTGGCCTCATGGCCGAGTTCGGCGCGCTCCGCGTCGCCGGCGGCCATCGAGCGTCCCGTCCAGATCTGGATCACCGCCACGACCGGCGCGGCGACCAACGCGGCCAGCCCCATCTGCCAGTTGAAGGCGAGCATCACGACCACGATCGTCAGGGGAGTCACACAGGCGGAGACGAACGGTGCCAGCAGATGCGCGATCACGCTCATCGCCTGCAGGACGCCCTCGCTGGCCAGGACCGACACCTCCCCGACGCGACGGGCGCTGTACCAGCCGATGGGCAGGCGCGCCAGATGATCGCCAAGCCGGCGATACATGCCGCGCAACAACGTGGTCCCGACGCGGAAACCGGACAGATCGCTGACATAGCGCAGCGCCGCGTAGACCGCGACCGCGGCCCCGAACGCGATCAGCCAGGGCCGCGCATCTTCGGGCCTGCTCCCGAACAGTGCCCTCAGCACGGGGACCAGTAATGCGTAGGACAGACCCTCGACTACCGCGGTCGCCGTCATCAGGGCCACGGTGCGACGCACCGGCCGGGCGTACTCGTGTCCGAGCACGCGCAGCAACATTCGAATCATCGGGGCTCTTCTCCTCGCAGGACGCCACCATGGGTTTCGATCTCGTCGGCGATCGCCGATCGGTGGGATCGCCAGAACGCGGCGAACTTTCCGCCTCGTGCCAGCAGCTCGGCGGGCCTGCCGCGCTCGACGATCACCCCGTCCTCCAGCACCACGACGGTGTCGGCGTCGGCGACCGTCTCCAGGCGATGGGCGATGACCAGAATCGTCCGATCGCCACCCAGCGTCGCCAGGGCCCGGCGCACCGCCTGTTCGGTCTGCGGGTCGGCGAAGGAGGTCGCCTCGTCGAGCACCAGGACGGGCGCGGCGGCGAGCAGCGCGCGGGCGAGCGAGATCCGCTGTGCCTCGCCACCCGACAGTCCGGCGTCCTCGCCGATCACCGACTCGTATCCGCGCGGCAGCTCGAGAATTCGATCATGAATGTTCGCCAGCCGGGCGGCACGCACCACGTCGTCGAGGTCGGCATGCGGTACCGCCAGCGCGATGTTGTCCGCGACCGAGGCGCGCAGCAGGCGAACGTCCTGGAAGACGAAGGAGACCATCCGGGAGAGCTCCCGGCCGCCGAGCTCGCGCAGATCGACACCGCCCAGGACGACCGAACCGTGGGTCGGATCGAAGAACCGTGGTAACAGCTGGACCAGCGTGGACTTTCCGCTTCCCGACGGTCCGACGATCGCGGTGACCGTCCCCGGTTCGAGCACCAGGTCGATCCCGCGCAGCACCTCGTGATCGGTGTCGTAGCCGAATCGAACCTCCCGCAGTTCGACCCGGTGCCCCTGTGGTGCGACCGGGCGCGCAGGCTCCGCCAGCGACCGCACCTCGAGCACGTCCTTGATCCGGCCGACCGCGCGCCCGGCGGCCCGCATCTCGTCGAAACCGTGGCCGAGAGCCGCCACCGGAGCGGTCAGGCCCAGTCCCAGCAGCAGGAAGGGCAGCAGGTCGGCCGCGGCCAGGCCACCGGACGTGATCAGAGCCGCACCGCCGATCAGCACCACCAGCAGCACGAACGGCGGCGACAACGCCACCTGCATCCCCGCACCGATCCCGGAGATGCCCTGCACCAACCGGGAGAAGATGCCGACGAACTCCTCCACGGCCGTGAGGAATCTACGGTGGGCGCGACCGGATCCACCGAACGCCTTGACCACCGAGATCCCCTGGACGAACTCGACGACGGAACTCGCGATCCGTCCCATGGCCGCGTCGAACTCCTTCTGCTCACGCAGCCGGGTCGGGGTCATCAT
Organism: Nonomuraea muscovyensis; assembly: GCF_014207745.1. NCBI lineage: Bacteria > Bacillati > Actinomycetota > Actinomycetes > Streptosporangiales > Streptosporangiaceae > Nonomuraea > Nonomuraea muscovyensis. The sequence continues at coordinate 246,886 of NZ_JACHJB010000005.1, read as the reverse complement.
CAAGGGGACCAGCGCCACGGCCAGCACCACCGGTATCAGCGTGATCAGCGTGAGCCGCCAGTCGATGGTGAACAGGTAGATCAGCGACACCAGCGGCACCACGAACGCCGCGACGAGCTCGCCGGGTGTGTGGGCGATGAACGGGTGCACGGCACTCACGTCCTCCCCCACCACCTTGGCCAGCTCGCCGGTCCGGCGCCGGGAGAACCAGCCGATCGGTACGCGCCCCAGCCGCGCGGCCAGTCGCCGGCGGAACGACAGTTGCACCTGGCCGTCGAGAAGATGCCCGATTCCGGACGACGCGGCCGTGAACAGCAGCCGGACGAACAGGCCGGCCGCACCGGCGATCACGACGGTCCAGACATGACCGTGATCGATCGGGCCGGGCGACAACAGAACACGACCCAGTTCGACGACCGCCAGCAGCGGCGCCAGACCTGCGACAGCGCCGATGACCTGCAGGATCACCACGGCGGCGAAACCCCGGAGATAGGGGCGCAGCAGCCCTGCCAGGCTCCGTCCCGCCGCGGGATCGGCCTCCGGCGGTGGTGCGGACTTCTCCCTCGCCTCGGCGAGGTCGGTGGCGTTCATCGCTCTCCCGTCTTCGTCAATGTCGCGACCAGGCCCGTGGTCGGGCCGATGGTCGTATTCACCGGGTCTGCCCGCCGGCTGTGTCGATCGACAGGTGGCCGCTCGTCGCCGCCGGCACGGCCGCACCAGCTCCGTGGACGCCGAGGAAGCGGGACAGCCCTCTCGCCGACGCCCTCAGTCAGCGGGCCCGCATGGGGCCGAACGCCGGGACCTGCGGGGCGTTCTCGGCATGGGTGTTTCCGTCACCCGCACATCACGCGCTGCTTGAAGGTCGACAGCGCGTCGTCGATGGGGTGGGGCCGCGGCTCACCCGAACGCGGCCGCGGGCAGCCCGGTGGCCGGCAACGCCGCCTCGTGGCGGTGCTGGCTGGGGTTTCATGACCGGAATTGTCGTCCGGCCCGCTGTTCGGGGGCGTCCTGCAAGCGGAGTCATCTGCCGCTACCGCACCGGGACCGACGACCGACCCGACTACGACGCCGGAAGTAGTCTCGCAATGCGTCATCGCAGGGCTGAGCGGGGCTCCGGGCTCTGGGCGGCACCGCCGGGACGGTCAGGGGGCGGGGCGGTCAGGCGGCCGGGGTGGTCAGTGGGGCGGAGCTCGTGAGGAGGCGGTGGACGTTGCGGGCGGCGGTGCGGCCGGCGCGGTTGGCGCCGACGGTGCTGGCCGAGGGGCCGTAGCCGACGAGTTGGACGCGCGGGTCGGCGAGCGCCCGGGTGCCGTCCACCGCGATGCCGCCACCCGGCCGCCGCAGGTGGAGCGGGGCCAGGTGGTCGAGCGCTGAGCGGAACCCGGTCGCCCAGATGATCGTGTCGGCCGGCTCCTCGTGCCCGTCGGCCCATGCCACCCCGTACGGGGTGATGCGGGTGAACATCGGCAGCCGGTCCAGCGCCCCCTTCTCCAGGGCCTCCCGGACGACGGGGGTGTGGCCGAGACCGGTGACGCCGACGACGCTCTGCGGCGGCAGCCCCGCCCGGACCCGGGCCTCGACACGGGCGACGGCCTCTCGCCGGGCGTCCTCGCCGAAGTCGTCCTCCCGCAGGTCGGGCGGGCGCCGGGTGACCCACAGGGTGCCGGCGGCGACTCCGGCCAGCTCGGACAGCACGTGGGCGGCCGAGTGACCGCCGCCCACCACGACCACCCTGCGGCCCGCGAACGCCTCCGGCCCCCGGTAGGCGGCGTAGTGGAGCTGGCGACCCAGGAAGTCGCGCGCTCCCGGATAGTACGGCCAGTACGGTCGGGTCCACGTGCCGGTGGCGTTCACCACCGCCCGCGCCGCCCATTCCCGCCTGGCGTACGGGCGGTCCGGAACGTCCGTGCCGGCCTGCGCGTACGGGCGGTCCAGGACGTCCGTGCCGGCCTGCGCGTACGGGCGGTTCGGGGCGTCCACGTTCCCCGGGGCGGCGGTGACCAGCAACCGGTCGTGCGGGCCGGGCGTGACGGCGGACACCGTGACCGGGCGCAGGACGCCGAGGCCCAGCTCACGCTCGTAGGCGGCGTAGTAGGCGGGCACCGCCTCGGCGGCGGGCCGCCGGCCGTCCGCACCGGGTTCGCGCCTGACGCCCGGCAGGTCGAAGATGCCGTGCACCTTGTCCATGGTCAGCGTCGGAGACCGATGCCGCCACGCCCCGCCCGGCCCGTCGGCGGCGTCGAGCACGACCGTCTCCAGGCCGAACCGGCGCAGGAAGTACGCGCTGGACAAGCCCGCCTGCCCGGCCCCGATCACCACGACGTCGATCTCTTCCACGTCTGTGCCAACCACCGCACCACCCGCCGTCTTCCCACCGCTCAACCGGTTCACCCGGCGGCTTCGACCCCAGGGGACCACGGACGCATGGTTCAACGGGCGAAGGCCACGGCCGTTGCGGAGGCGATGACGGTGGTGAGCACGATCATGAGCAGGACTGTCCCGAGTGGGCTGGGCCGCTCGCGCGGTGGCTCGGCGCGTTCGGCGCGTGGGCGGGCCGGTTGCGTCGGTGACGGGGTCGGCTTGGGGGTGGGCGTCGGTTCGCGGCTCGGGCGGATCACCGGCACCTCGGCCCGGACCGCGCTCGGCGTGGGAACGGGCCGGGGCGGGGTGCTGCGCCGGGGCCTGCGCGTCAGCGTCGGCGTGGGCTTGACGGGCTTGGACGCCGTCGGCTCGGGGGTCGGCGCGGGCTTGCGGGTCGGCGTCGGTCTCGGACGGGGACGCACGGCCGCGGGGGCCGGGCGGCATGTTCCGACGTGCACGGTGAGGACGGGCGCGTCGACGCAGATCGAGACCGGCGGGGCGCTGCACGGTCCGAGGTCGAGCCGCAGCACGGGGAGGTTGACGCACACCGACACGCCCGCCCTGGACCGCGCCTTCGGTCCGGGCCCGGCCTCTTGCGGGTCGGCCGCGGCGGGCCCGGACGCCCCGAGTGCCAGTAAAGCGCCGGCGAGCAACAGCCGCACCCGCTTCCCCCGCCTCCTCCCACGGCGCCGACTCGGGCGCCCCCGGAGCGGCCCGCTCCTCACAGTGCTCCGGCGCGCCGTTGCGCCGGCGATGGCGGGCGTGGGAGCGCCACCGCCCGCCTGTGTGGTGGCCGGGCTCTCCGGCTCTCGCGAGCCTGCTTCCTCGGTCACGGTCACACGCCCCCGGAGATCCGGGCGAACTCCTCCAGCGCGCCCCGGAAGGCGTCGGGCCCGACGGCGAGGGGGCCGTCGAAGACGCGGGAGATGTCCCAGGTCAGCAAGGCGCCGAAGCCCAGCAGGGCCGCCATCGCCAGCAGCGGGATGAGGGCCGCGCCGCGCGGCCGGGCGCCCGCGAGGAACGGGAAGACGATCACCAGCAGGCCCGTGACGACGGTGAGCACCAGCACGCCGGACGGCGGGGTGGCGGCGGCGTCGGCGGCGCGCAGGGCCCGCGCCCCGGACAGCGCGGCCAGGTGCTCCAGGACATCGGCCCGCGCCTCCAGCGCCTCGGTCTCGGTCGCCTCCATCGTGGTCACCCGGGTGCGCAGCGCGTCGAGGCGTTCGGTGCCCACCGGATGCAGCCGGCCGTCCCGCATGGCCTCCCACTCGTCGTCGGCCACGAACGTGACGTAGTCGCGCAGCCCGGCCCGCACCGACTCGGGCCCGGTGCCGGGCAGCCCGGCGGCCGCCCAGTAGGCGTCGACGGCCGAGCGGCTCTCGGTGTAGGTGTTGTGTCTGGCGGCGTCGGCCGTGGTCCACGGGACGATGATCGCGATCGCGAAGACCAGCAGGAACAGGGCCGACAGCATCGAGCCCGCGTGACCGGCGGAGGGACCGTCGGCCCGCCCGTCGGGGCTGCCCTTGCCCGCCATCCTGAACACGAGCGCGGTGAGCGCCACCACGCCCACTGCCGCTGCGACCGCAAGCGTGTACGCCACCATGACGATCTCCAACCCCCTGTTGAATACTGACCGTCACTTGACTATCACACTCCGCAGTCAATCGTGAAACCGGCGAGCCAGCAAAGTGAGACCTGGCGGCGACTGGACAGCGTCCCACCCGCCGGTGGCATGCCCGCCCGCACCGGGAGCCCACCGGCCACGCAGCCCGTTCCTCCGCCGCACTGGTGGCGCGGGCCCACCGGCCGCGCAGCCCCTCCGGCCATCGCCCGGGCACCCCACCCCTGCCATCCACCGGAAGGGACGCACCGGACGACGGCGCGGCGGCGTGTTAGCCTGCACCGACGGCCGACCGCGGCCGCCGGACACCACAGCGCACCACCGCACCTCCCGCCCGCCACCGGCTCCCCGGACGCCCAGAGCAGGCGAACCTGCCCCTCATGTGGCGGTATGGCATATTTCATGCACGAACGTATGGAAACCTCGCATTAAGGTTGTTTGGGTGTTGTTTGAGAAAGATTGGGCGGCTGCGCCCCTGCACTGGCTGATGAACACGCTCGGCCATGCCCAGCTCGAACGGATGGCCGCCGAGCCCGGCCTCGTGGCCGCCGTCGACCAGCACGCCGCCGAGCTGCGCGAGACCATCTCCCTCGACCGCGAGACGCTGGGCGACTACCTGCTGGGATTCGCCGACGAGCTGCGCGACCGGGGCTGGAGCTTCCACGGCGGCCACGACGCGGCCGCGGTGCGACTGACGGCGATCTGCTGGCTGGCCCGCGAACTCAACCTCCTGGACGAGTCCCCCGCCTGAAACGCCCCGCGCCCCCAGGACCGACCGCGAGCCCGGAGGACCGCGAGCGGGCCCGCGAGCGAGAACGGCGAGCGAGAACGGCGAGCGACCGGAGCCGCCGGGGCCCCGCGAGCGAGAAGGGCGAGCGACCGGGGCCGCCTGGGCCGCCGGTCGCTCTTCTGCTCCGTTCCGTGATCGTCAGTACTCGGGCCGCCGGCCGGTCTCCGGCCTGTCGGGACGGGTGCCCGGCATGTCCGGCCGCGTACCCGGCATGTCGGGGCGGTCCGCCCGGGCTCCGGGGTCGCCGCCGGTGCGGATGGGCGTGGTCGGCTCGCCGGCCGCGGGCGTGGCCTGCGGCGTCTGGGCCGGCGCCATGCCCTGGGCGTCCTGGCGTCCGCGCTGGTAGGCCTCGGCCTGCGCGCGGGCCTGCGGCGCCTGCTCCTCCATGCGGCCGAGCCAGCGCTCCCAGCGCTGCTGCATGGGACGCACCATGCCGCCGCCGATGCCGATCGCGAGGATGGCGCCCGCGGTGGCGAGCACCGTGATCAGCACCGGGGTGGTGACGGTGGTGGCCACGCCGATCTGGTTGAGCGCGGCGATGATGCCGAGCGCCCAGATGAACACCGAGGCGGCGGTGGCGAGCCACCGGCCGTAGGACAGCCCGCCGAGCGCGCTGGCGACGAGGTCGCGGACGGCCGCGGCGATCGCGCCGGCCACCACCACGATGATGATGGCGACGACGGCCCTGGGCAGCCAGGCCACCACCGCGGTCAGCAGCGTGGAGATCGGGTTGGGCCCGAAGACGCTGAAGGCGAGCTGCAGGGTGACCAGCAGGATCGCGTAGTAGACCAGCTTGCCGATCAGACCGCTGGCGTCGTAGCGGCTGCGCTCCAGCATGCGCCCCATCCCGCTGCGCTGCACGGCGCGGTCGAAGCCGACCCGCTCCAGGATCTTGTCCACGGCCTTGGCCAGCAGCTTGGCGATCAGCCAGCCGATGATGAGGATGGCGATGAAGGCAACCAGCCTCGGGACGAACGCCACGACCTGCCGCAACATGTCCGTCAGGCTTTGGCCTAGGTTATTCTCCACGGTTTCCTCCTTCGAGGCTCCAACGCAAGTCGCGCTACCCGCAGAACGGGCCTTCACACACTCACCGCGACCGGACAAGCGCCCACCGCCATGACGGCCCGGTGACGTGCGACAAGAGAGACTACGGAGTGTGACGAAAGACTGCTCAGGGTAATGATTGCGTATGTTGCGGATCGGCACCTCCGGCACGGCCAGCTCGGCGGACGTGGTCATCTGCGGGTGGCGCGACGGCCGGCGCGGCCGGCTCAGGACCGGCGTCAAGCTGGTCTTCCAGGCGGGCGGCGGCGTCCCCGACCTGCCCGGGCTGCGTGTCTGCAGGCGGCCGGCGCGCGGCGCCGAGGAGCTGGCGCGGGCGCTGTGCGAGGGGTTCGACGTGGTGGTGGCCGAGCCGGGCGACCCGGCGGCGCCGGTCGTGGCGGCCGGTCTGTGGCACTACGGCTGGACGGCGGGTGACGTGGGGCCGCTGGCCGGGGCGACCGTGGCGGGGCTGGCGCTGGCCGGGCTGCGGGCGCCGTGTGTGCTGGAGGTCCGCGCCGACGGCGGGGCGACGATCGACGGCGGCTCGGTGCCCGACCACGAGGTGACGGCGGCGGACGTGCTCGCCGGGCTGGCCCCCCGGTTCCGCTCCGGCCGCTACCGCACGCCGGTGGTGACGGTCCCGTTCGCGTCCGTACGGCTGGCGCAGGAGGCGTGCTCGCGGGTCCGCATCGCGCCGTGCGCGGGCGAGCCGGTGTACCTGGCGCCGTCCGGGCGGGTGCAGTCTGTGTAGGTACGCATCGAGGCCCGCATCAGGCCCCTACGCACTGGAGCAAGCGTGAAGATCACAGGAGTCGAACTGCGGCGCATCGCGATGCCGCTGGTGACGCCGTTCCGCACCTCGTTCGGCACCGAGACGGCCAGGGACGTGCTGCTGGTCAGGGTGGTCACGCCGGAGGCGGAGGGGTGGGGCGAGTGCGTGGCGATGTCGGAGCCGCTCTACTCCTCCGAGTACGTGGACGGCGCGGCCGAGGTGATCCGCCGGTTCCTGTTGCCCGCGCTGCCGTCGGAGGTCGACGCGCACGCCGTGGGCCGGGCGCTGGAGCCGGTCAAGGGCCACCGGATGGCCAAGGCGGCGGTCGAGACGGCCGTGCTGGACGCCCAGTTGCGGGCGTCGGGCGAGTCGTTCGGCCGCTACCTCGGCGCGGCGCGTGACCGGGTGCCGTGCGGCGTGTCGGTGGGCATCATGGAGTCCGTCCCGCAACTGCTCGACGCGGTCGAGGGCTACCTGGCCGAGGGGTACGTGCGGATCAAGCTGAAGATCGAGCCGGGCTGGGACGTCGAGCCGGTCAGGGCGGTGCGGGAGCGGTTCGGCGACGAGGTGCTGCTCCAGGTCGACGCCAACGCCGCCTACACGCTCGCGGACGCCCCCCGGCTGGCCCGGCTGGACGACTTCGACCTGCTGCTGATCGAGCAGCCGCTCGCCAACGACGACCTGGTGCAGCACGCCCGGCTGGCCAGGCGGCTGCGCACCCCGCTCTGCCTCGACGAGTCGATCGAGTCGGCGGCGCACGCGGCGGCGGCGATCGAGCTGGGCGCGTGCTCGATCGTCAACATCAAGCCGGGCCGGATCGGCGGCTATCTGGAGGCCCGGCGGATCCACGACCTGTGCCGGGCCCACGGGATCGCGGTGTGGTGCGGCGGCATGCTCGAGACCGGCCTCGGCCGGGCGGCGAACGTCGCGCTGGCGGCGCTGCCGGGGTTCACGCTGCCGGGCGACACCTCCGCCTCGCGCCGCTACTTCGCCACCGACGTCACCACACCGTTCGAGCTGCGTGACGGCCACCTCGACGTGCCGAGCGGGCCGGGGCTGGGCGTCGAGCCGCTGCCGGAGATCCTCGACGAGGTGACCACGGCCACCGAGTGGATCCCGCTGTGACCACGGCCACCGAGTGGATCCCGCTGTGACCCCGGCCGGGGAATAACCTGTTGCGGTGCGGCGCTGAGCGTCAGCACCATGGTCACCATGTTCCGGCACGCTCCCTTCGCGACGCCCGCCAGCGCGGGCGTGGCCGAGCGTGTCCGCGACGGCCTGGAGCGCTGACCTCTTCCCGTTCGCCTTCGAGGTGATCCGGCGGGGAGAGGTCGACGACCCCGACGGGTCACCGAGACACCAGGCTCTCCAAGGAAGAAACCATGGCCAAGCAGGTCTATGTGCGGAACAAGCCGCACCTCAACATCGGCACGATGGGCCACGTCGACCACGGCAAGACCACGCTGACCGCCGCCATCACGAAGGTGCTCGCCGGGCGCGGGCAGGCCACGTACACGCCGTTCGAGCGGATCGACCGTACCCCGGAGGAGCACTCCCGGGGCATCACGATCAACATCTCGCACGTCGAGTACGAGACCGACACGCGGCACTACGCGCACGTCGACATGCCGGGCCACGCCGACTACGTGAAGAACATGATCACGGGGGCGGCACAGCTCGACGGGGCGATCCTCGTCGTGTCCGCCCAGGACGGGATCATGCCGCAGACGCGGGAGCACGTGTTGCTCGCCCGGCGGGTCGGCGTCGAGCACCTGGTCGTCGCCGTCAACAAGGCCGACGGGGCCGACCCGGAGCTGACCGACCTGGTCGAGCTGGAGCTGCAGGAGCTGCTGGCCGAGCACGGCTACCTGGACGCACCGATGGTCCGGGTGTCCGGGCTGCGGGCGCTGGAGGGCGACCCGGAGTGGACGGCCTCGGTCGAGGCGCTACTGCGGGCGGTCGACGACCACATCCCGGTGCCGGTCAGGTACGTGGACGCGCCGTTCCTCATGCCGGTGGAGAACGTCCTGTCCGTCACCGGGCGGGGCACGGTCGTCACTGGTGCCGTCGAGCGCGGCACCGTGACCGTCGGCGACCAGGTGGACGTCGTCGGGCTGGGTGACGGGTTCACCGCGGTGGTGACCGGGGTGGAGACGTTCGGCAAGACGATGGAGCGCGGCGAGGCCGGCGACAACGCCGCCCTCCTGCTGCGCGGCGTGCGCCGCGAGCAGGTGCGGCGGGGCATGGTGCTGGCGGCGCCCGGCAGCCAGCGGGCCCGCCGGTCGTTCACCGCCCGCGTCTACCTGCTCACCGCGAGGAGGGCGGCCGGCGCCGGCCGGTCGCGCCGGGGTACCGGCCGCAGTTCTACCTGCGCACCACCGACGTGCCGGGTGAGCTGGCCCTGGACGGGCCGGCCGAGCCGGGCGACACCGTCGAGGTGCGGGTGGAGCTTGGCAGGCCGGTCGCGGTGGAGCCGGGGCTCGGTTTCGCGATCCGCGAGGGCGGGCTGACGGTCGGCGCCGGCACGGTCCTCACCGTGCCCGGCTGACCGTGCCCGGCTGACCGTGCCCGGCTGACCGTGCCCGCTGACCGTGCCCGCTGACCGTGCCCGGCTGGCGCCTCCCGAGGCGCGGGCCGCCGGTCCAGGCCGGCGGCCCGCGGCCGGGTTCAGGCCGGGGTGAAGCGCAGGCGGAAGGTCACCGGCTCGGCGCGCAGCTCGTACGCGGGCAGCGCGCCCGGCCCGCAACTGGCCGTGCCGACCCCGTGCTGGGCGTGGTCCAGGGTGACGTGGACCCGCTCGCCCGGCACGAGGTCGGGCCGGTGACGGGCCCGTTCCAGGTCGGCGGTGGTCCACCGCCGGGCGGTCAGCCCGAACTCCGGATCGCCCGCCACCCGCACGCCCCGCCCGTCGGCGCCGGTCAGCTCGGCCCAGCGGACGCCGGCGCGGTGGCCGTTCTCCTGGGGGTACACGTACGGGGTCTGCAGGTCCTCGACGGTGGCGCTCCACCGGCCGACCCGGGCGGCCAGGCCGGTGTCGGGGTACGCCTCGCCGGGGCCCCGGCCGAACCAGGTGACGTCCCCGTACGCGGCGGGCAGCGCCATGCCGACGCCGAGCCGCGGGAGGGGGACGTCCCAGTCACCGTCGGGGGTGACGTCCACGGCCAGCTCCAGCACGTCGCCGGCGGCGGTCCACCGGTAGGCGACGCGCAGGCCGAGATCGGTCGCGGCGGGCGCGACGCGGGTCAGCACGGTCAGGCCGCCGCCGTCCTCCTCGACGGCGTCCACGCGGTGGGTGAGCCGGTGCAGGCCGAGTGCGCGCCAGGTGGCGGCCAGCCCGCCGTACCGGTCGTTGTCGACGGGCGCCCGCCACACCTCCAGGCGGGGGCCCTCAACGTCGACGCCGAACAGCCGGACCAGCCGCCCGGTGGCCGCGTCGAACCGGCCGCCGCCGACCTCGACCCCTGCCGCGTCACGGGCAGGGGACACGGGAGCGGCGCGAGGGACGGGGGCGGCGGGAGACAGGCGGACCTGGCCCCATGCGACCTCGTGTCCCGCCTCGGCCCACGGCTCGCCGTCGGCCAGCACGGCCCGGACGGTGAGCCAGCGCTCCCCGTCGCCCGCCGGAGGTTCGGGCAGCTTCACCTCCCCGCCGCCGGGCGGCACGTCGAGGGCGAACTCGGCGACCCGCTCCCCCTCGGCCTCCACCGTGGCGGTGAACGCCAGGTGCGCCAGGTCGCGGTGGCCGTACAGGTGGGACACGCGCACGACGCCGTCCCCGAAGGCGAACCGCACCGGCTCGAACGCCTTCTTCAGGTCCAGCAGGGCCGGCGACGGCGTGCGGTCGGGGAAGACCAGCCCGTCGATGACGAAGTTGCCGTCGTGCAGCGGCTCGCCGTAGTCGCCGCCGTAGGCGTACGCGTGCTCCGGGTGCGCCAGCCCGTGGTCGATCCACTCCCAGACGAACCCGCCGGCCAGCCTCGGGTAGCGTTCGAACAGTTCCTGGTACTCGGCCAGGCCGCCGGGGCCGAGGCCCATGGCGTGGGCGTACTCGCACTGCAGGAACGGCATGGCGCGCCGGCGCGCGTCGAGCTCCGGGTCGGGCAGCGGGTCCTCCTCGCCGCGCCCGATCGCCTCCACCTCGGCGTGGCTCGCGTACATGCGCGAGTAGACGTCGGCGTGGGCGCACGACCAGTCGCCCTCGTAGTGGATCGGCCGGGAGGGGTCGCGCTCGCGCGTCCAGTCGGCCATCACCGCGAGGTTGCGTCCCACCCCGGACTCGTTGCCGAGCGACCACATGATCACGCTGGGGTGGTTCTTGTCGCGTTCGACCGTGCGGCGCATCCGGTCGAGCAGCGCCTCGGCCCAGCGGGGGTCGTCGGTGGGGTTGCGGCGCCAGCCGACCTTCTCGAAGCCGTGCGTCTCCAGGTCGCACTCGTCGATCACCCACAGCCCCAGCTCGTCGCACAGGTCGAGGAAGGCCGGGTGGGGCGGGTAGTGGCTGGTGCGGACGGCGTTGACGTTGTGCCGCTTCATGAGCAGCACGTCCTCGCGCATGGTCTCCAGGGGTACGGCGCGGCCGTGCTCGGGGTGGAACTCGTGCCGGTTCACGCCCTTGAGCAGCAGGGGCCGGCCGTTGGCCAGCAGGACGCCGTTCTCGATGGAGATCGTGCGGAAGCCGACGCGCAGCCGTACCGTCTCGCCGGGGAAGGTGACGACGGCGTCGTAGAGGCGTGGGGTGTCGGCCGACCACGGTTCGACGTCCACGGTGACGGGGGTGCCCGGCGCCAGGCCGTCGATGCCGAGCTCGGGCAGGCTGAGCCGGCCGCCGTCGGCGTCGAAGCTCAGCGTGCCGCGCCCGCCCGCGTACGAGGCGCGCACGAACACCTCGGCGGTCGAGCGGGTCAGCGTGACGTCCCGGAAGATGCCGGGCAGCCACCACATGTCCTGGTCCTCCAGGTAGCTGGCGGCCGACCACTGGTGGACCCGTACGGCGAGCACGTTGCGTCCGGGGCGCAGGTACGGTCCGGCGTCGAACTCGACGGGCAGCCTGCTGCCGGTGGAGAAGCCCAGCTCGTGGCCGTTCAGCCAGACGCGGGCGCAGGAGTCGACGCCTTCGAACCGCAGCCGGCCGCCGGTCCAGCCGGCGGGCAGGTCGAAGGCGCGCCGGTGGTCGCCGGTCGGGTTGTCGGACGGGACGTGCGGCGGGTCGACGGGGAACGGGTAGCAGACGTTGGTGTAGGCGGGGGCGCCGTGGCCGTGCAGCGGCCAGTGCGACGGCACGGGCAGTTCGTCCCAGCCCGAGTCGTCGTAGCCGGGTTCGGCGAAGTCGGCGGGCACGTCCGCGGTGGGAGAGAGGCGGAAGCGCCAGGTGCCGTTGAGGTCGAGGGAGGGGGCGTCGGAGCGGAGGGCCGCGCGGGGGGCGAGATGGCCCGAGCCGGGGGCGAGATCTGCGAGTTCCATCGCCGCAGAAGCCTACGACGTCGGGACGTCTCGCCGGCGCTGACCCCCCGCTCGCCCGGGTGATCCGTGAGCGGATCACCCGGGCGAGCGTCGTCCGAGGGGGGCCAGGCCGTCACTGAGGCATGAGGACCTTGTCGATGATGTAGACGGTGGCGTTGCCGGTCGAGATGTTCCCGCAGGTCACCTTGGCGTCGTTGATCGTGAGGTCCTCGCCGGAGCCCTTCACGGTCAGCTCGCCGCCCTCCAGGGTCTTGAGCGTGATGTCCTCCATGTCGGCGGGCGCCTTGCGGCCCTCGACGACGTGGTAGGTCAGGATCCGGGTCAGCTCTTCCTTGTCGGCCATGACCCGGTCCCTGGCGTCCTGCGGGATCGCGTCGAACGCGTCGTTGCTCGGCGCGAACACGGTGATGTCGTCGGCCTCGTTCAGCTGCTCGGCCAGGCCGGCCTGCTTGACCGCCTCGGCCAGCGAGGACAGGTCCGGAACGTCGGCGAGCGCGCTGGCGACCGGCTTGTCGGCGATGCCGGGCAGGGCTCCCTCGAGCGTGGAGCATCCGGGGCCGACCGGGCTGCCCTGGGGCGACGGCGAGGCGCCGTCGGGCGAGGGTGTCATCTCGCCGGTGGCGGTCTCCTCGGGCGAGGGCGGCGGAGAGGAAAGGGCGGAGGCGCTGGTACTACCGGCCACGGTGGCGGTCAGCGCCAGTGCCGCCGCGAGAAGCATGCGTTTCACGATGTCCCCCTGAGTCTGAGCGGCCCGGGCTCGTCGCCCGGGTCCTCTCCAGTGTCGGAGGTCATAGAGAACACATCAGTTTCAAATAGCCCAAAAAGGCACAAAAGGCGTGTACCACAACTTTTGCCCGCAGGGACGCAGAAAAGGCGTCAAGCTGGGCAGTCCGCCGCCCGGCCCGCACGGGACGGGCCGGGCGGCGGGACGTCAGGCGGCCGCCTTGGCCGTGACCGCCACGACCGCCTGCCGGGTCACCCCGTTGACCGTGACGGCCACCGTCACCTGCCCCTCGCGCCGGGCCGTCAGGGTGCCCGTGGCCGGGTCGAGCACCGCCACGTGCCGGGGCTTGGCCGTCCGCGGCGAGCCGATGTGCAGGTTCGGCGAGCCGGACCAGGACACCGACACCGGGTACGCGGCGGGCACCGTCCGGGAGTCCTGCCGCACCTCGGCCGTGACCGGCGCGGCGGCCCCGGCGGCGAGCGTGGCCGGCGCGGTCAGCGTGAGCTCGTCCACGTGCGGCCGGACCTGGGCGCCGATCCAGTCGGGCGCGTCCGCGAACCAGTTGCGCCTGACGTGCTCGGCCTCCTGCGGGGTGACCGGGTCGACGCCCCACAGCGACCAGCCGGTGAAGCCGCCGTCGTTCGGCGCCGTGGCGGGGTTCTTGCCGGAGTTGCCGTTGACGAAGGCGGGCACCGCGTCCACCCGCGAGGCGTGGAAGGTGCCGACGTGTGCCCCGATGAGCGCGGCGCCCTTGCCGGTCGTCCGCTGGAAGTCGGCGAGCCAGCTCTCGACCAGCGCGGCCTCCTTCCGGTCGCCGAGCTGGCTGCCCTTGCCCGGGGTGGGGTCACGCGGCGGCACGTGGAAGACGACCACGACGGAGCCGACCTCGCGGTCGCCGGCGGCCGCGTCGAGCTTGGCGCGCAGCAGCGCCACCTGGTCGAACCCGCCGCCGCGCAGGGTGAAGCGCGAGGTGTCGAGGGTGACGAAGCGGGTGCCCTTGTGATCGAAGGCGGTGTACGTGTCACCGAACGCGGCCCGGAAGTTGTCGATCTTGCCGCCCATCACCTCGTGGTTGCCCGGCACGTAGTGGTACGGCAGCTCCCCGCCGAGTTCCTCGTCCAGGATGCGCTTGGCCAGGGCGAAGTCCGCGGGCGACGCCTCGTCCACGAGGTCGCCGTTGACGAGCAGGAAGTCGGGCCCGGCGGCCTTGATCTCCCTCAGGGTGCGGCGGGCGTTGCGCACGATGTCGCTGTCGGGGTCGCGGGCGACGAACTGGGCGTCCGACATGACGGCGAACCGCCACGGCATCGCCGCCACCTCGGGCCTGACGACCGGGTCGGCGACCTTGGCCGCCGGCGGCACCGACACGGGCGGCGGCACCTTGGCCACGAGCCCGTCGATGAGGATCTCGCCCGTGTACTTCTGGTCGGCGCGCGTCTCGGCGACGTAGAAGCGCCGCAGCCGGAGCGGGTGGTTGACGCCCGCCGGCACGGTGAACTCGACGTACTTCCAGCCGGTCCACGTCAGGTACGGCCCGCGCAGGATCTGCGACTGGCCGAGCGCGTCGTAGAACTCCAGGCTGGGCCACTCCCCCTTGCCGCTGGAGTGGATCCACATCCCGAACGCCTGCGCCTGTCCCGGGATCTCGATCTGCTGGGGCGGGCTGGCGTACGCGGCGCGGGTGGCGGTGGACTGGGTGAAGTCGTAGGCGAGCTTGAGGCCGCCTCCGCTCTGGCCGGGCGCGGCCGACAGCGAGCCGGTCGCGCGGGCGGCGGCGAACGTCCAGGACGCGGCGTTCTCGAAGTCGGCCACCGGCCTGTCCTGCAGCCCGACCGTGACGGGCACGGCGGTGACGGCGCCGCCGACCTTGGCGGTGACCAGGCCGGAGCCGCTGTCCCGCGTGGCCTTGACGGTGAAGAAGCCGTGCTCCGACGGCGTCACCTCGAACAGGTCGCGGTCGTAGGTCAGCGTGAGGTCGCCCGGCTCGATGGGAGCCGAGTTGCCGTTGCGGTCGTAGCCGACCACGCCGAACGCGGCCGTGCCGTCCGCTCCCTGCAGGGTGACGCGGTCGGTGGTCGTGCCGATCCGCTGGAGGGGCTGGAGCACGGTCAGGTCCAGGGTGCCCTTGGCGGCGCCGCGGGAGGCGGTGACCGTCGTCCGGCCGGGCACGAGCGCGTGGAACCTGCCGCCGCGGACCACGCCGTGCACCGCCGGGCTCGAGCGCCAGATCGGGGTGCCCTTGGCGGGGCCGTACGTCTCGTCGTATCCGGCGGCGGTCAGCCGCCGGGTGAGCCCGGGGAAGACCCGGTCGGGCCGCCCGCCCGCGACGGGAGCGGCGCCGGGGGCGCGGGCCGGGTCCGTGGCCGTCTCCAGCCAGAAGCCCTTGAGCCTGCCGCTGCCCTCGGGGGCGAACAGCGCGAGGCCGTTGGGCACGTGCCGTTCCCCACCGTCGGAGGGGCTGTTCTCCACCTGGACGCCGGCCTGGCCGGGCTCGCGGGCGAGCATGGTGGAGGAGCCGCCGCCGTCGAGGTTGAGCGCGTTGGCGGCGCCCAGCTCGGCCATCATCGCGGCCAGCTCGTTCAGGGTGACGCCGCGGCTGTCGGCCTGGCGGCCGTCCACGGTCAGCAGGTGCATCGTGCGGCCGTCGGCGGAGAAGCCGACCGCGGTGCGCGGGTGGGCGGCCGGGTCGGCGGAGTTCTGGACGACACCGTCCTTGACGAGGACGTGGTTGCCGCCGACGGCCGCCTTGACCTCGCGGCCGTCGGACGCCTTCGGCTGGTAGGCGACGTCGACCCGGTCGCCGGGCTTGAGCCCGGCCAGGGCGGCCGCTCCGGCGTCGCGGCCCAGCAGGACGGTGGTGCCCGCCGGGATCGGGCCGCTGCCGGCCGCCTGGCGTACCTGGGTGACGACGCCGCCGGCCAGTTCGACCTCGGTGACGGCCGTGGCGCCCTCCACGGCGCGGGCGCGCGTGTGGGAGCCCCACAGCGGCGTGAACAGGCCCACCCCGTCCCGCTGGACGAGCTGGTTGAACTGGGTGAGCGTGATCGGTGAGCCGCCGGCGGGGGTGGCGGAGCCCTCGAAGTACATCGTGAGCACCCGCCCGACGCCGTCGCCGGTGATCGCGACGGCCTTGTCGTGGCCGGCGATCGGGGACTGGATGAGCGTGCCGTTCTGGACGCCGACGCCCTGGGCGGCGCCGGAGTTGTTGATGTCGAAGAAGTCGCCGTTGACGGCGGCGACGGCGCGGGCGCGGCCGGCCGGGCCGGACAGCGGCTCGGTCTTCGACACCGCGCCCGAGAACACGTAGTCGGCCTTGGCGCTGCCGAGGTCGGCGGTGACCGCGTCGGCGCGCAACCAGCCGAGCGCGTCGTAGCGGTCGAAGGAGGTCAGGGAGACGCCGGGCGCGACGGGCCTGGTCGTCTTGGCGGTCTCCAGGTGCGCGCCGGCGGTCCCGGCGGGCTGGGGGGCGGTGAGGAGGGTGGACGGGGGCGGGTAGGACGACGCGGTGGGCGCGTCCTCCGCGGGGGGCTTCGGGTCGGCCTGCACGGGGGCGACGGCGCCTAACAGGAGCGCGGCCCCGGCGAGGGAGCCGGCCAGGGAACGGAGGGTCTGCACGACCGAACTCAATCGCTCACGGCTATAACTTTCAAGACTTGGCAATGAACTAAAAGAAAACTTCAAGCGTGGGGCGGCTCGCCGGGGCGACCATCGCCCACATGCCTTTTCCCGCCCGCTGGGCTATGGTCGGCCTCATGACGGGGTACGGACGGGCGCAGCGGGCACCGGGAAGGTGCTTCGCGTTCGCCGGCGTGCTCGGCCTCGTCCTGCTCTGCCTCCTGCTGGCCGGCTCCGCCCCCACCCCCTACGGCGGCACCGCGCAGCGCGCCGCAGTGGCCGGCGACGCCTGGATGCCCGGCGCGTGGGACTCCCACCTGTCCAGCACCCTGCCGCAGACCGCGTCGAGCGCCCGCGAGCACCATGTGCTGTCCCTGTGGCCGGGATCGCGCCGCGAGCCGGCCGGCCACGTCCCGCCGCGGCCCGTGCGGGGCAACGCACCCGACGGCCTGCGCGACCCCCAGCAGTTCGGTCATCGGACCGCGGGCTCGCGCAGCCCGCCGCTGATCTAGCAGTTCCCTCTCTCCCGCCCGCGGCAGTCCGCCGGCGGGACTTCTCGCGCGCCCCGCGCTCTTTCCACCGTGCCCGCGCGCGCCGCTCGATCAGCGACGTCACCGTCCAGAAAGGACGCTCCAGCATGACCGGCACCACCGGCGGAACCCACCTCAGCAGCGTGCAGACCCAGGCCCTGCGCCAGGAGCTGGAGGAACAGCTCGCCTGGCGCAGCAGGCAGTTGCTCAGCCTGCAGGCCGCGTCGCGCGACGCGCGCGGCGCGGACGACACCTGGCAGGAGCTGCTCGTCTCCATCACCGCCGCCGACCGCGCCCTCGCCGAGTTGCAGCAGGCCCTCGACCGGCTGGACGAAGGCGCCTACGGGCGCTGCGGCCAGTGCGACGCGGGCATCCCCTTCGAACGGCTCAAGATCCGGCCGCTGGCCCGCTACTGCATCGACTGCCAGCGCCTGCACGAGGCCGCCTGACGCTCTTGGAACGGCAGAGGGGACGGCGGCGGGGCGACCGGCCGCCCCCGCTGCCGTCCCGCTACACCTGCCCGGCGACGGGGTCGCCGTGCCGCTCGGGCACGGCGGTCGCGCCGGGGTCCCGCGGCTCGTCCGCGGACCGCAGCCCGGCGTACAGGACCAGGGGGACGGCCAGCGCCACGGCCATCGACAGCACCGCGGTGCCCGAGTCGTTCACCAGCATGCCGACCACGCCGCTGACCAGCGCCCCGACGAGGCCGGCGCGCAGCATCGGCGCCCGAGCGAACGCCTGCGGCAGCAGGCCCGCGCTCGCCTGGCCGGGCCGCAGCAGCGCGAAGACGAGGAACGCCAGGCCGACGATGACGATCGGCATGAGGTTGGGCGAGAGCATGGTGTTGAGCATGGCGCCCAGCTTGCGGCCGATCATCGGCAGGAACGTGCCGTCGATCACCTGGCCGACGAACCTGCCCAGGTGCGTCTGCGAGGCGGCCGGGCGCTGGAAGTCGAGCACCGCGATGACCGACACCGCCACGCCGCCCAGCACGCAGAACGCGCCGAGCTTCAGCACCGACACCTTCCGGCCCGCCACGAGCAGCGCCGTGACGGCGATGCCGGGCACGAACGCGATCACGCCGCCGAAGTCGCTGCCGACGCCGGGCCAGCCGGCCAGCAGCATGGCGGCCACGCCGAGCCCCGTGACGAGGGCCACCGCGACCCTCGCGCGCCCGTTTCGGACCAGGTGGTCGGCGGCGATCGCGGTGCCCATGAGCACGGCCGTGGCGAGCAGCGCGAACGGGATGTTGGCCAGCCCGTAGTAGCGCCCGCCGACCACCGCGGTGTAGCCCATCAGGCTGTCGAACTGCAACGTCGTGCCGGTGAGCAGGTCGGCGACGAGGGTGGCCGCGGTCACCCCGGCGACCACCGCGGGCGGCCCGAGCGGGTGGCGCCGCCACGGCCCGGCCGTGGCGAGCAGCACGATCAGCCCCGCCAGCGCGAGCACCCCGCCGACGAGCGCCGCGACCGGCTGCCCGGCGTGCAGCCACGGCAGCAGGTTGACCAGGTACGTGGAGACGGGGATCGAGGCGATGCCGAGCGCGGCCACGCCGACGGCGAGCGGCCGCCTGCGCCGCGACAGCAGGAAGTAGGCGACAGAGTAGAAGGCCACCTGCACGACGGCGAACCCGGTGAAGAACAGCCCGGTCGTGGAGCGGACGCTGGTGCCCGCCAGGTCGGAGCGGCTCAGGTGGGCGGCGGCCTCCTCCAGCGGCAGCACCCGGCCGGGTGCCGGCGGCACACCGATGACGGTCGGCGGGACCGTGACGCCGGCCGAGGTCAGCACGGTGGCGGTGAGGTCCGGCAGGACCGAGATGTCCTCGCGCCTGGTCGAGGTGGTGCCCAGCAGCGCCCCGGCGAGGTCGGCCCGCTTCCACATGGCGACCCGCAGGTGCGGCACGCTGCCGTGGTCGCCGACCCCCGCCAGCAGCACCTCGGCGTCGGCCGGGATCCGGGCCAGCGCCTCGCCGACCTCGGCGTCGGCCGCGCGCACCGCCTCGCGCCGCCGCTCGGGGGTGAGCAGTTCGGGCTCCTTGGGCAGGCTGCCGCCGGCCACGTACGGGCTGATCAGCTCGTCGACGTCGACGGCCAGCACCCGGCAGCGCGACCAGTCGGCCAGCGCGGCGGGCTCTGCCGCGTACACGTCCACCTTGCCCGTCCGGTCGGCGAGCGCGAGCGCCGCTCCCCTGCCGACGGCGGCGGTGCACTGACCGGCGTCGCGCAGCGCCTGGCCGAGCGTGCCCACGTAGGTGCCGTCACGCCGGGCGAGCAGGTCCTTGAAGCCCGGCACCACGGCGCCCGAGCCCTGCGCCTCGGGCACCGGCGGCAGGGCGCATCCGTGGCCGTAGGCGGAGCGGACGCCGGCGGAGACGGTCAGCCACCCGTCGTACGGACAGGCGACGGTGCCCACGGTCTTCACCGAGACGGAGCCGAGCCCGCTCTGGCCGGCCAGCCGCCACAGGTGGGGCGTGCTGCGCGGGTCGAGGTCGTCCCAGTGCAGGCCGGGCACGCCGATGAACGCCACCCGCCCGGCGGCCGTGCCCTGTACGTCGGCGGCGGCCTGCGCCGTGGTGGGCAGTGTCCCCCACAGCGCCGCGACCAGGAGCAGCAACGCCCACCTCACCGGAGGCCCCCATCAGGATGAGGAGCCCCGCGCGACCGTCACACCCCGGACCTTCGCACGGCGCTCGAATACGAGAATCGCTGGGCAACCTAGCACGCGCCCGGCGCCGTACGCTGCTTTCTCGATCACGCCGTGATCACACCCCGGCGGGACCTCCTCCCGCGACCTGAGGCGGTGAGCCGGATCGGCGTGGGACGATTCACGATCTCCACGGTGGGGACCACTAGAGGAAGCCAACCAGGTCAAAGCCGTCCAGCCCTCCTATCAGGACTGTCGCATCACTGGCGTTGGCGCGATCGACGGCGCAGACTGGAAAGACGGCGATCCGTCGAGTGGGAGCACCCGTGGACAACTTCCTTGATCACATGCCGGTTCTGTCCCGAGGCAGGCATCGCAACCCGAAGCGTGGCGCCTGTTTCATGGAGCTGGCGTCCTACCTCGCCGGCGAGCGGTGGAGCGACCATCCGGCCTGCACACACCCGCTGCTCGCCGCCCTCGCCCGCCTGGTCAACGACAACACCGCTGACGACAACCGGGGCAAGCTGATCGGGCTCGTCCCGTCGATCATCGGCCTGTCGGGCGACGACCTGCGCCTCGACGCCCGTATCGCGCTGCGCTGCGCGACCACGGCGCTGCCGGTGTCCGCGGCCGAGCGGCAGCTCGCCCTCGCGGTGTCCGTGCTGGCCGCCGAGGAGATGCTGTGCCGGCTCGACGGCGGGCCGGCGGGCCGGCTGAGCGAGCGGAGCCGCTGGGCGATGGCGCAGGTCCCGCACGCGGCCGAGCAGGCGCGGCGGTTCAGCAAGGCGGCCCGGATCACGGAGAAGGGCTTTCGCCGGTACGCGGCGCCGAACGCGGTGCAGCTGTCGGTGGTGGGCATCGTCCAGGCCTGCATCCCCGACCCGGACGCGCTGCTGCGCGAGCTCCTGACGGCGGCGATCGCCGACTGCGCCGAGCTCGTCCACGGCCGCACGCCCGCCCGGGCGCCGGCGACCGGACAGGCTCCGGCCGCACGGGGCTCGTCGGTCACCGGAGAGGCCCCGGCGCCCGCACCGCGCCCGGCCCGCACCTGACCGTCATCATCGGTGCCGAGCGGCGGCGACCGCGGGTCACGCGGACACCGCCGCTGCGCGCGGCCGGCGTGATCGAGCGGGTGAATCCGATCACGCAGGGGCGCCTTACCGGCGGCCCTGCCGCCGGCCGGTCGGTCGCGCACGCCTCGGGACGCCGGGAGATCATCGACCGGGGTGATCCCTCGTGACCTGGTCGTCCACGCCGCACGCGCACCCCCTGCGGCCCGCCGGGGCGGCCTGGGAAACCCGCACACCCGTTCGGCCCGGACGGTAAAGCCGCAGCTCAGGCAAGCCTCTCCTTCGTTGCGACGTGTCCCGACATATGCCTAGATTTCAAGAAAGGCATGGCCAACGGGAGGCGTTTTCATGACCATCGAGCTCGTCCAGCCTCGCTCTCCGGAGCAGCACCACACGCACCGGGACGTGACAGGCGGCTGGCTGCGCCCGGCGGTGTTCGGCGCGATGGACGGGCTGGTCTCCAACTTCGCGCTGATCGCCGGCGTGGTGGGGGCCGCGGGGGCCGGGCGCGGGGCGGTGCTGGCGGGGTTCGCGGGCCTGGTGGCCGGGGCGTGCTCGATGGCGGCGGGCGAGTACACGTCCGTGAAGTCGCAGACGGAGCTGATGCGGGCCGAGATCGCCGTGGAGCGCCGCGAACTGGCCCGCAACCCCGAGGGCGAGCAGGCCGAGCTGGCCGCCCTCTACGAGTCCCGCGGCCTCGACCCCGACCTGGCGCGCCGGGTCGCGGCGGAGCTGTCGGCGGACCCGGAGCAGGCGCTGCGCGTGCACGTGCGCGAGGAGCTCGGCGTCGATCCCGACGATCTGCCCTCCCCCTACCTGGCGGCGGCGTCGTCGTTCGGCGCCTTCTCGGCCGGGGCGCTGGTGCCGCTGGTGCCGTTCCTGTTCGGGGCCTCGGGGCTGGTGGTGGCGCTGGTGCTGAGCGTGGTGGCGCTGTTCGTCTTCGGCGCGATGGTGGCGCGGATGACGGCCCGGCCGTGGTGGCTGGGCGGGCTGCGCCAGCTCGGGCTGGGCGTGGGCGCGGCGGCGGTGACGTACGGCATCGGCCACCTGCTCGGCGTCACCGTCGCCTGAGCACGGGAGGTGCGGTGCGCGATCCGCTGGCCCCGTTCCGCTGGCTGGAAGCCTCACCCGCGGATGAGCGCGGCCTGCTCGGAGAGATCTTCTGCGTGTCCTCTCTCGGGCTGAGCTCTCGGGCAGGGCCGGGGGTCAGGGCCGGGTGGAGGCGGCCAGGTTGACGCCGAGCACGACGAGGGCGGTGCCCGTGAGGCCGTCGACGGCCCTGCGGACGGCGAGCCGGGCGAACACCCTGCGCAGCGTCCCCACGATCCCGGCCACCGTCAGGAACCACGCCACCGTCCCCGCCGGCGCGACGAGCGACAGCAGCAGCGCCTCTCCCACCGGCGCCTCAGCGGTCAGGAACTGCGGCACCAGCGCCACGAAGAACAGCGCCGCCTTGGGGTTGAGCACGTTGGTCAGCAGCCCCTCGGCGAACGCCGCGCGCCGGCTGCGCCGCCCCGGGTCGGGCACGTCCAGATCGAGGCCGCCCCCCTTGCGCAGCGCGGCGCGGAACGCCTTGACCCCGAGGAACAGCAGGTAGGCGGCGCCGACCACCTTGACCACGGTGAACGCCAGGGCGGAGGCCGCCAGCAGCGCCGCGACGCCGGTCGCCGCGGCGGCCACCCAGACGAACACGCCCACCGAGATGCCCGCCGCGGCCGCCATGCCGTACGAGCGGCCGGAGACGGCCGAGCGCCGGACGACGACGGCGAAATCGGGACCCGGCGACATCGCCCCCAACATCACGACACCGCCGAACGCGACGAACTGGGTCAAAGAGCTCATGACTCACACCTTACGAGAACGCGACCCTCGGGCATGAGGGGGGATCGTTCCCAGGTCCAGCTCCCCACGGTGATCATCTCGGCTGGGTGCGGCACGACGACGGGGGTGTCGTGGAGGACGGATCGGGGGGTGAGCCGCAGGCCGCCCGCCGGGATGACGACGCTCGCCAGCGGGGTGCGCTGGGACGGGCCGTCGGGCTCGTCGAGGTCGCTGGGCACCCAGACGGAGTTCGCGGCGAAGCCGCAGAGCACCAATGCCCCGACGGGCGCGGCGCCGGAGTGGCGTAGCGCGCCGGCCGGCAGCCAGCCGTGGTGGCCGGGCAGGTAGCGGACACCGGAGATCTGAAGCTCGCCGCCCAGCACCACGAACTCCTCCCCCGCCAGGTGGTGGCCGTGCTGGGGGCGGGTCCAGCCGGGCGGGAGCCGGAGGAGCGAGGCCGAGTCGCTCAGCCGCGCCAGTCGCGCCGGGACGGTGGCGCCGGGGATGAGGACCTCGCCGCCGAGGAGCGCCGCGTCCAGCAGGTCGACCAGCGTGGTGCCCATGCCCTCATGCTCGCCCCGGCACGGGGCCGGGGACCACCATGGCGAGGTAAGACCGCCGACGCCCTCCGCGGGTTGTCCGCGGCCGGTGCGGCCGGTGGCCCGGCCGCACCGGCCGCCGGGTCAGACGCGGCGGCCGCGCAGCTCGCGGTACCTGCGGACGAGCCGCTCGGTGGACGGGTCGGGCAGGTCGTGCGGCGGCTCGTCGGAGGTGAGCGCGGGCGCCAGGTCGAGCGCCATCTTCTTGCCCAGCTCGACGCCCCACTGGTCGAAGGAGTCGACGCCCCAGACAATGCCCTCGACGAACACGATGTGCTCGTAGAGGGCGACGAGCTGGCCCAGCGTGGACGGCGTGAGCTTGGGCGCGAGGATCGTGGAGGTGGGCCGGTTGCCGGGCATCACCTTGTGCGGCACGATCGCCGGGTCGGTGCCCTCGGCCGCGATCTCCTCGGCCGTCTTGCCGAACGCCAGCGCCGAGGTCTGCGCGAACAGGTTGGCGGTGAGCAGGTCGTGCATGCCCTCACGGTCGTCGTGGGGCTCGGCGAACCCGATGAAGTCGGCCGGCACGAGGCGGGTGCCCTGGTGGAGCAGCTGGTAGAAGGCGTGCTGGCCGTTGGTGCCCGGCTCGCCCCAGAAGATCTCACCGGTCTGGGTGGTGACCGGGGAGCCGTCGGCGCGCACGGACTTGCCGTTGGACTCCATGGTGAGCTGCTGGAGGTAGGCGGGGAAGCGGTGCAGGCGCTGGCTGTAGGGCAGCACGGCCCGCGTCTCGGCGCCGAAGAAGTCGGTGTACCAGATCCCGAGCAGGGCCATCAGGACGGGCATGTTGGCGTGGAACGGCGCGGTGCGGAAGTGCTCGTCGACGGTGTGGAAGCCGGCGAGCATCTCGCGGAACCGCTCGGGGCCGATGGCGATCATCAGGGAGAGCCCGATGGCACCGTCGTAGGAGTAGCGCCCGCCGACCCAGTCCCAGAAGCCGAACATGTTGTCGGTGTCGATGCCGAACTCGGCGACCTTGGCGGCGTTGGTGGAGACGGCCACGAAGTGCCTGGCGACGGCGTCCTCGCCGAGCGCGTCGACCAGCCACTGCCGGGCGACCTTGGCGTTGGTGAGCGTCTCCAGGGTGGTGAAGGTCTTGGAGCTGACCACGAACAGCGTCGTGGCGGGGTCGAGCCCGGCGAGGTTGCCGGTGATGTCGGCCGGGTCGATGTTGGAGACGAACCTCGCCTCGATGCCGGCGTCGGCGTAGTCGCGCAGCGCCTCGTAGGCCATGGCGGGGCCGAGGTCGGAGCCGCCGATGCCGATGTTGACGACGGTGGCGATCGGCTGCCCGGTCGCGCCGCGCCACTCGCGCGAGCGCACCCGCTCGGAGAAGGCGCTCATCTTGTCGAGCACGGTGTGCACGTCGCCGGTCACGTCCTGCCCGTCGACGGCCAGCTCACGGTCCGCGGGCAGGCGCAGCGCGGTGTGCAGCACGGCGCGGTCCTCGCTGACGTTGATGTGGTCGCCGCGGAACATGGCGTCGATCCGCTCGCGCAGCCCGGCCCGCTCGGCGAGCGCCACGAGCAGGTCGAGCGTCTCGCGGGTGACGCGATGCTTGGCGTAGTCGAGGAACAGCTCGCCGGCGGTGAGCGTCATCCGCTCGGCCCGCTCCGGGTCGTCGGCGAACAGCTCGCGCAGGTGCCTGCCGGACAGCTCCTCGTGGTGCTTGTCCAGAGCCGCCCACTCCGGGCTCTGGGTGATGTCGCCGCTCACGTCTCCTCCTCGTGCCGTCACGCCGTTCACATCGTTGCGTAACCCCGTACCCGCCGGCGCGGATTCCGCGCACGGCGGACGAGTCCTTTCGCTGGTAGGCCGGCCGGGGCGGTCAGTGCGAGTCGCGGCCGACCGTGTCACCGCTCGACCCGAGCAGGAAGTCGAGGTCGGCTCCCTGGTGGGCCTGGGTGACGTGGTCGACGTAGAGGCGTTCCCAGCCGCGCAGCGGCCGGGCGTGGCCGTCGAGGACCGGCTCGCGGGCGGCCAGCTCACCGTCGGGCACATCGACGTCGAGCCGGCGGGCGGCCACGTCGAGCACGATGGGGTCGCCGGTGCGCACCCGGGCCAGCGGGCCGCCGGCCGCCGCCTCGGGGGAGGCGTGCAGGACGACCGTGCCGTAGGCGGTGCCGCTCATCCGGGCGTCGCTGAGGCGCACCATGTCGCGCACCCCCTTGGCGAGGAGCTTGGCGGGCAGCGGCAGGTTGCCGACCTCGGGCATGCCCGGGTAGCCCTTGGGCCCGCAGCCGCGCAGCACCAGCACCGACGTCTCGTCCACGTCGAGGTCGGGCGCGTCGAGCCGGGCGTGCAGGTCCTCGACGCTGTCGAAGACGACGGCCCGGCCGCGGTGACGCAGGAGGTGGGGCGAGGCGGCGGCGGGCTTGATCACGGCGCCGTCGGGCGCGAGGTTGCCGCGCAGGACCGCGATGCCGGCGTCGGGCAGCACCGGCTCGGCGCGCCGCCTGATGACGGCCTCGTCGTGGACGGCCGCGCCCGCGAGGTGCTCGACGAGCGGCCTGCCGGTGACCGTGAGCGCCGCCGGGTCGAGCAGGTCCTCGACCTCCTTGAGCACGGCGCGCAGCCCGCCCGCCCGGTGCAGGTCGTCCATCAGATGGCGGCCGGCGGGCTGGAGGTCGGCCAGCAGCGGCACCCCGGCGCCGGTGCGGTCGAAGTCGTCGAGGTCGAGCGGGACGCCGAGGCGACCGGCGATGGCGAGCAGGTGGATGACGGCGTTGGTGGAGCCGCCGACGGCGGCGAGCGTGACGATGGCGTTGAGGAACGAGCCGCGGGTCATCACCTGGCTCGGCCGCAGGCCGCGGCGGACCAGGTCGACGGCGAGGCGGCCGGTCTCGTGGGAGCGTTCGAGGAGCCTGCTGTCGGCCGCGGGGGTGCCGGCCGTGCCGGGCAGCGTCATGCCGAGGGCCTCGGCCATGCAGGCCATCGTGGAGGCGGTGCCCATGGTGTTGCAGTGGCCGCGGCTGCGGATCATGGACGACTCGGACTCGAGGAACGCCTCGCGTGACAGGGTGCCGGCGCGTACCTCCTCGCTGAGCCGCCACACGTCGGTGCCGCAGCCGAGCGGCACGCCGCGGAAGGTGCCGGTCAGCATGGGCCCCCCGGGGACGACCACGGCGGGCAGGTCGACGGAGGCGGCGGCCATGAGCAGCGACGGGATGGTCTTGTCGCAGCCGCCGAGCAGCACCACGCCGTCGATGGGGTTGGCCCGCAGCATCTCCTCGGTGGCCATGGCCGCGAGGTTGCGCCACAGCATGGCGGTGGGACGGACGTTGGTCTCGCCCAGGGAGACGACCGGCAGGTTGAGCGGGACGCCGCCGGCCGCCCAGACGCCGTGCTTGACGCTTTCGGCGATCTCGCCGAAGTGGGAGTTGCAGGGGGTGAGGTCGGAGGCGGTGTTGGCGATCGCGATGTGCGGCCGTTCGCCGTCGAAGGCGTCGGCCGGCAGGCCGCGCCTCATCCAGGCGCGGTGGATGTAGGAGTTTCTGTCGTCACCGGCGTACCAGCGTGAACTGCGCAGGCCCATGACCGGCAACCCTATGTTTCGCTAGCCGGGCGCGCGATGGGTGGGGACGGCGGATCCGCCGGGCCGGACGGGCCGCCCGTCGTCGCGCGGGAGCCTCATGACCATGAGCACGGTGGTGCCGGCCGGGCCGGTGGCGAAGGCGGCGCCGTCGGTGAGGCGGCGGATCAGCCAGATGCCGCGGCCGCCCATCTGGGAGGGGGCGGGCAGGCCGGTGTCGTCGAGGAAGCTCTGGGGGATGCCCGGCCCGGAGTCGGTGATCTCGCAGAACAGGCTGCTGCCCTCGACGCCGAGGCGGACCCGGCCGCGGCCGCCCGCGTGGGCGACGACGTTGACGAGGCACTCGTTGACCGCCATCACGAAGTCGCCGAGCCGTTCGCCGGTCAGGCCCTGCTCGTGTGCCCGCCGCTGGACCTCGGCGCGGGTCGCCGCCAGGCCGCTCTGGTCGAAGCCGACGTCGAGAAGTGGTGGGAGGTCCGCATCACCTGGATCGTTCACCCGCTCGCCCACCTGAGGTGCAGGGCCCTCACAGCACATCGCGATCGTCGTCGCCGGACAGCGTCATCGCGATCCGTACGGCGGTGCCACCCGGGCCGGTCGTGAACGCGACCTTATCGGCCAGCCGGCGAATGAGCCAAATGCCCCAGCCTCCCGGCTGGTGGGCCGGCGGTTCGCCGCCGGCGAGGCGGTGCATCGGGATGCCCCGCCCGAAGTCCCTGATGTCGCAGCCCACGGTTCCGTCCGCGGCCCACACGCGCAGCACCCCTTGACCGCCGCCGTGGGCGACGGCGTTGACCACCGCCTCGTTGGTGGCCAGCACCAGGTCGGTGACCCGTTCACCGGGCATGCCCTGCGCGCGGGCGAACCGTTCGACGGCCCCCCGCGCCTGCGCGACGTCCCCCTCGGTGAATGCCATGGTGAACGCCTGTTCCTTCCTCGACCGGATGTCCATGACGCCTCGCTCAGCCTGTTGCCGGACCCCTGCCACAGGAGGCCGGTTCTAATCGTCTTGATTGAGCCGGTTCGTGAGGAGCAAGAATCTGGGGGATGGACGATCGACGCGACGGCGGGACGCGACGGCGAAGGGATGACATGACCGACCGGATCCTCGTGCTGAACACCGGCTCGTCCTCGATCAAGTACGAACTGATCGAGGTGGCGTCCCATGCCCGTGCGGCGCGGGGCCTGGTGGAGCGGATCGGCGAGGAGGAGGGGCGGCTGACGCACCACGTGGACGGCGGCCAGGCCTACGAGCGGCGGCAGCCGTTCCCGGGCCACGCGGACGGCCTGGCCGCGATGCTGAAGGCGTTCGCCGACGCCGGCCCCGACCTCGACCCGGTCGCGGTGGGGCACCGGGTGGTGCACGGCGGGACGCGGTTCACCGAGGCGGTGCTGGTCGACGACGGGGTGATCGCCGCGATCGAGGAGCTTGCGCCGCTCGCCCCGCTGCACAACCCGGTGAACGTGGCCGGCATCCGGGTGGCCAGGGACGCCTTCCCCGGGGTGCCCCAGGTGGCGGTGTTCGACACCGCGTTCCACCGGACGCTGCCGCCCGAGGCGTACACCTACGCGGTGCCCGCCGAGTGGGGGGTGCGCCGGTTCGGCTTCCACGGCACGTCGTGCGCGTACGTGTCGGAGCGGGCGGCGGCCCTGCTGGGCCGGCCCCTGGCGGAGACGAACCTGATCGTGCTGCACCTGGGCAACGGGGCGAGCGCGACCGCGGTCGCGGGCGGGCGCAGCGTGGACACCTCGATGGGGCTGACGCCGCTGGAGGGGCTGGTCATGGGCACCCGTTCGGGTGACGTCGACCCGGCGCTGCCCGGCTACCTGGCGCGGGTCCACGGGCTCGACGCGCACGCCACCGAGGAGGCGCTGAGCCGTCGCGCGGGCCTGCTGGCGCTCGCGGGGTCCGGCGACATGCGGGAGGCGCGCCGGCGCGTGGCCGGCGGCGACGCGCGGGCGCGGCTGGCCCTGGACGTCTACGTGCGCCGGATCCGCAAGTACGTCGGCGCCTACCACGCGGTGCTGGGGCGGGTCGACGCGGTGGTGTTCACCGGTGGCGTGGGCGAGCATGACAGGGCCACCCGGGCCGAGACCATGGCCGGGCTCGAAGGGTTCGGCATCGAGCTCGATGCGGCGCGCAACGAGGCCGGCTCGTCCGCCGAGCGGGTCGTGTCGGCGGCCGGGTCGCGGACCGCGGTGCTGGTCGTGCCGACGGACGAGGAATGGGAGATCGCCCGTCAGGCCGTCGCCCTGTTGTGAGCCCTTTCGCCGACCTTGGTAAAGTTCACTTGACGTGCGCGGGACCAGAGGATGGGAAGATCGGTGGACGTAGAACAGACGGCACTGCCCGGCATCGGTCTGCGCCACGAGTTCACCACACAGTCGGGCAAGCGGGTCGGCGTCGTCTCGCACCGCACCGGCCGCCGCGACCTGGTGATCTACGACAGGGAAGACCCCGACCGCGTCTGCGAGACGGTCAAGCTCAACGACGAGGAGGCCGAGGCGCTGGTCGAGCTGCTCGGCGCGCCCCGCATCGTGCAGCGGCTCAACCAGTTGCACGAGCAGGTCGCGGGCCTGGTCAGCCTGCAGCTGCCCATCCCGCCGGGCTCGCCCTACGTGGGCCGGCCGATGGGTGATGCGCGGGTCCGCACCCGCACCAACGCCTCCATCGTGGCCGTCGTGCGCGCCGGCCAGGTGTTCGCGAGCCCGGGGCCGGACTTCGTCTTCGCCGGGAACGACACCGTCGTGGTCGTGGGCAGCGCCGACAGCACCGCCGAGGTGGCCGACATCCTGGCTCACGGGTAGGGCCTGGCTTGCACCACACTGCGATCATCTTCCTGGAGTTCGGCGCTGTCCTGGTGGCTCTCGGCGTGCTCGGCGCGCTCGCCCTTCGGGTCGGCATCTCCCCCATTCCCCTCTACCTGCTCGCCGGCCTCGCGTTCGGCACGGGCGGCATCCTGCCGCTGGCCACCAGCGAGGAGTTCATCTCCGTCGGCGCCGAGATCGGCGTCGTGCTGCTGCTGCTCACGCTGGGCCTGGAGTACAACGCCGACGAGCTGGTCACCAGCCTCAAGAGCAACGCCCGGGCCGGCATCGTCGACCTGGTGCTCAACGCGGCGCCGGGCGCGATCTGCGCGCTGCTGCTCGGCTGGGGGCCCGTCGCCGCCGTGGCGATGGCCGGCGTCACCTACGCCACCTCGTCGGGCATCACCGCCAAGGTGCTGTCCGACCTGGGCTGGGTCGGCAACCGCGAGACCCCGACCGTGCTGTCGCTGCTGGTCTTCGAGGACCTGACGATGGCCATCTACCTGCCGGTCCTGACGGCGATGCTGGCCGGGCTGAGCCTGGCGAGCGGCGCCGTCACGGTGGCGATCGCGCTGGCGACGGTGAGCGTGGTGCTCCTGGTCGCGTTGAAGTTCGGGCGGTTCATCGAGGCGTTCGTCTCCAGTCCCAACAACGAGGTGCTGCTGCTGAAGGTGGTCGGCCTCGCGCTGCTCGTGGCCGGCATCGCCCAGCAGCTCCAGGTGTCGGCGGCCGTCGGGGCGTTCCTCGTCGGCATCGCGCTGTCGGGGCAGCTCGCGCACGACGCGCTGGCCCTGCTGGAGCCGCTGCGCGACCTGTTCGCGGCGGTGTTCTTCGTCTTCTTCGGCCTGCAGACCGACCCGACCAAGATCGGCCCGGTGGCCGGGCTGGCGGCGCTGCTGGCCGTGATCAGCATGATCACCAAGTTGCTCACGGGCGCGTTCGCCGCCCGGCGGGCGGGCATCGCCAAGGCGGGCCAGGCGCGGGCCGGCATCGCGCTCATCCCGCGCGGTGAGTTCAACATCGTCATCGCCGGTCTGGCCGTGGCCGCCGGGGTGCACCCGGACCTCGGGCCGCTGGCCGCCGCGTACGTGCTCATCCTGGCGGCGTTCGGGCCGCTGGCGGCCAAGCTCGTGCAGCCGCTCATCACCTCGATCGCCAAGCGCACCGGCTGATCCCCGGCTCCCGGCCGGCCGGGCCCGGCCGGGACTGTCGGGCCCGGCCGCTAGCGTGACCGGCATGGCCGAACGGAGATCCGGACGACCCTCGCCGCCGACCCTCACCACGATCAGGTCCGCCGACTGGGACGGGCGTGAGCTCGCCGGCGAGGTCCACCGGCAGGTGTTGTTCGTCGACGTGGACATGACCGAGGCGACCGACCGAGGCTCCTCGTTCGAGGAGTGCACCTTCCGCGACGTCCGCTTCAACGTGTCGGTCCACGAGGACGCCCTGTTCGCCGGTTGCACGTTCTCGCGCTGCTCGTTCTTCGACGCCACCTTCACGGGGTGCAAGCTGACCGGCAGCATGTTCGACGGCTGCTCGTTCGGGTTGCTCAAGGTCGAGGGAGGCGACTGGTCCTATGCCTGCCTGCCCGGCGCCGACCTGCGCGGCAGCTCCTTCCAGGGCGTGCGCCTGCGCGAGGCCGACCTGACCGGGGCCCGGCTGGAGGGCGCCGAGATCCGGGCGGGCGACCTGTCGGGGGCGTGGCTGCACGGCGCCGACCTGACCCGCTGCGACCTGCGCGGCACCGAGCTGACCGGGCTC
This sequence comes from Nonomuraea muscovyensis, assembly GCF_014207745.1. Taxonomy (NCBI): domain Bacteria; kingdom Bacillati; phylum Actinomycetota; class Actinomycetes; order Streptosporangiales; family Streptosporangiaceae; genus Nonomuraea; species Nonomuraea muscovyensis. The sequence goes on along the minus strand of NZ_JACHJB010000005.1, from coordinate 215,732 downwards.
GACCCGCACACGGTCACGCTGGACGGCGCCGTCATCGACCTCCGCCAGGCGGCGGTGCTGGCCGCCGCCCTGGGGCTGGAGGTGCGCTAGCGTCCCGCCCCCGGCGCGCCGTGGGCCCCCTCCGGGCGCCGCCGACCCACCGTCACGTCGTCGTCCGCAGATCTGAGAGGCTGGTGCGGCACGCCGGGTGTGACCGCACGGGAGGCAGAGATGAGCGACGAGTTCGACGTGATCGTGATCGGAGGCGGGCCCGCCGGGGAGAACGTCGCGGGCCGGGCCGTCCGGGGCGGGCTCACGGCCGCGGTCGTCGAGGAGCGGCTCGCGGGCGGCGAGTGCTCCTACTGGGCGTGCGTCCCCAGCAAGGCGTTGCTGCGCCCGGTGGAGCTGGCCGCCGAGGCGAGCCGGGTGCCCGGGCTGACGGTCGGCCCGATCGACGCCGGCAAGGTGCTGGGCAGGCGCGACGAGGCCGTCTCCTTCTACGACGACGCGGGGCAGGTGGGCTGGGTCGACGGACTGCCCGCCACGTTCGTCCGGGGCAGCGGCCGGCTCGACGGGCCCAGGCGGGTGCGGGTCGGCACGCCCGACGGCGGCGAGCGGGTGCTGATCGCCCGGCACGCCGTGGTCGTCGCCACGGGCACCTCCGCCGCGGTTCCGCCGGTGCCGGGGCTGCGCGAGGCGTCCCCCTGGACCAGCCACGAGGTCACCGCCGCCACGGCCGTGCCGGAGCGGCTGGTCGTGATCGGCGGCGGCGTGGTGGCCTGCGAGATGGCGCAGGCCATGCACGGCCTCGGCGCGCGGCGCACCACGTTGCTGGTGCGCGGCGGCGGGTTGCTGGCCAGGATGGAGCCGTTCGCGGGCGAGCTGGTGGCCGAGTCGTTCGCCGACTCCGGCATCGACGTGCGGCTGCGCACCGGTCCCGGCCGGGTGGAGCGCCCCGCGCCGGGTGGTCCGGTGACCGTGCACGTGCCTGACGGCCCGCCGATCGAGGCCGACGAGCTGCTGGTGGCCACGGGTCGCCGGCCGGCGACCACGGCGATCGGCCTGGACACCGTCGGACTGCGGCCGGGCGAGAGCATCGAGGTCGACGACAGCATGCGGGCCACGGGGGTCGAGGACGGCTGGCTGTACGCGGTCGGCGACGCCAACGGCCGGGCGCTGCTCACGCACATGGGCAAGTACCAGGCCCGGATCTGCGGCGACGTCATCGTCGCCCGGGCCAAGGGCGAGCCCGACGACCTGCCCGCCCTGCGCGACCTGGCCGACGGCTACGGGGCGCCGCAGGTGGTCTTCACCGACCCGCAGGTCTGCTCGGTGGGCCGCACCGAGGCGGCGGCGCGCGCGGCCGGGTTCACGGTGCGGGCGGTCGAGTACGACCTGGCGTCGGTGACGGGCGCCTACCTGCTCGGCGACGGCTACCGGGGCCGGGCCAAGGCCGTGGTGGACGAGGAGCGGCGGGTGCTGCTCGGGGTGACGTTCGTCGGGCCCGGCGTGGGCGAGCTGCTGCACGCGGCGACGGTGGCGGTCACGGCGGAGGTGCCGCTGGAGCGTCTCTGGCACGCGGTGCCGTCGTTCCCGACGGTCAGCGAGGTGTGGCTGCGGCTGCTGGAGACGTACGGACTGTGAGTGCCGGCCCGCGGTCGCGGCGGCGACCCAGTGGCGGCTCAGTGGCGGGCGGCGGCGCGGCGTGACTCGGCGACACGCCGCCAGATCCACCCGGCGAGCGCCAGGGCGACGAGGCCGAGCACGACGTAGGTGAAGATCCCCATGTAGGTGTCCACCACCTCCCACTTGTCGCCCAGCAGGTAGCCCGCCAGCACCAGGGCGGTGTTCCAGATGAGGCTGCCGAGCGCGGTGAGGACGGCGAAGGTGGCCAGCGGCATGCGGTCCAGGCCGGCCGGGACGGAGATCACGCTCCGGAAGACGGGCACCATGCGCCCGAAGAAGACGGTCTTGCGGCCGTGGCGGTCGAACCAGCCCTCGGCCTTGTCCAGGTCATCGGGCTTGAGCAGGGGGATCCTGGCGGCGAGGGCGTGGGTGCGGTCCTTGCCGAGCAGCGCGCCGGCTCCGTAGAGGACGAGGGCGCCGGCCAGCGCGCCGATGGTCGTCCACACCAGCACCTCCCACAGCGCCATCTCGCCCTTGCCGGCGGTGAATCCGGCCAGCGGGAGGATGACCTCGCTGGGCAGCGGCGGGAAGACGTTCTCCAGGGCGACGATGAGCCCGGCGCCCGGCGCGCCGAGCGACTCCATGAGCCCCGTCGCCCATCCGACGACCCCGTCCGTGTTCTGTGCTGTCATCAGCGCTCCCTGTCCTCCATGTCGCCCGCCGGTCGGAGATCCTCTAGCCGCAGCGCGGCGGTCTATGCGTCGCCGGGAGGGGACGGGGCCCTGACGTTCACGCGGCGGGCGTGGGACGCGGCAGGCATGGACGGACCTCCGGCGGGAAGCTGATCGCCGTGAACCCCGCACCGAAGGACGCGTCGGCCCTGGCGAGCCGCGTGCGCCACGAACTGGAGAACGCCGGGTTCACGGTGGAACGGCACCCGCTGCACGCCGACGGCGGCCTCAGCGTCCGGCACGACCCGGCGCGGGGCGTGGTGGTGTCATGGGGTCCGGCCACGGGGATCGGCGGCGACGACGTGGCGAGGTTCCCGACGATCCGCAACGTGGTGCGGCTGGCGCTGCGCACGATCCTGGCGGACGCCGGCTACCAGGTGACGGAGGACGGCGGCGGCGAGATGATCGTCACCGCGCGCACCTGACCGTCGGCTCCCGGCGAGCTCCCGCAGCCACGGCGGCGCGGCCCGCGCCTCCCCTCGACCGCGGGTCAGCTCGGCTCGGCGGCGGGGCGGGAGGGACGGCGGAGCGGCGCGCCGACCGCGTGGAGGTGGCGCAGCGCCTGTCCCCAGGAGGCCAGCAGGCCGCACTCCACGTACGGCACGCCGAGGGACGCGCAGTGCTCGCGCACCAGGGGCCGGGCCCGGCGCAGGTTGGGCGTCGGCATGCTGGGGAACAGATGATGCTCGATCTGGTAGTTCAGCCCGCCCAGCGCGGCGGTCAGCAGCCGCCCGCCGCTCACGTTGCGCGAGGTGAGCACCTGCTTGCGCAGGAAGTCGAGCTCGTCCTCGGCGGTGAGCACCGGCATGCCCTTGTGGTTGGGCGCGAACGAGCACCCCAGGTACACGCCGAAGCACGCCTGGTGCACCACCATGAAGACCAGCGCCTTCCCGAGGGGCAGCACCGCGAGGACGGCGCCCACGTACGCGGCGAAATGGGTGAACAGCAGCAGCCCTTCGAGCCCCCGCTGCCGAACCGGCGAGTCGCCCCGCAGCAGCGACCGCACGCTGGACACGTGCAGGTTCACGCCCTCCAGGGTGAGCAGCGGGAAGAACAGGAACGCCTGCCATCTCCCCAGGAACCGGACGAGCCCCGTGCTGGCCTCGGCCTGCTTGATCGACCAGACGAGCACGTCGGGGGCGACGTCGGGGTCGTGGTCCTCGTGGTTGGGGTTGGCGTGGTGGCGGGTGTGCTTGTCCTGCCACCAGCCGTACCCGAGGCCGATGCCGAGGTTGCCGGCGAGCCGCCCGGCGAGCGCGCCGGCGCGGCGTGAGCGGAACACCTGGCCGTGCGCCAGGTCGTGGGACAGCAGCGCCACCTGGCCGAAGGCGACCGCGAGGACCACGGCGACCGCGATCTGCCACCAGGAGTCGCCGACGACGGCGAACGCCGCCCAGCCTCCGGCGAACAGGCCGGCCACCACCGCCGCCCGGACCGCGTAGTAGCCGGGCCGCCGGTCCAGCAGACCGGCCTGGGCGACCGCGCGGGACAGGCGCGCGAAGTCGCTGCCTCGCCGCTCGCCGGCCGCGGCCGGGGGGTGAGTGGTCCGAGCAGGCGTCACGATTCCTCCGAAGTGCTGTCGGTGCATGATCACCCCAGCATGGCGGTCGCGTGCGCGGCGCGGACCCAGGCAGGCACCCGTGTCCGGGGTATGGCTGGCCCCACCTCCACAGCCCTGCCCCCACAGCCCCACCCCCGCCGGCCCGACCCCCGCGGCCCCGCCTCCGGGTACGGGCACGCGGTCGGAGCGGGTGGGGGACGTGGGAGCATGGCATCGACGTCGTCGTCCCGGGAGGCAGCATGCGCGCCAGAGATCTCGTCGCCGACTTCCCCACCGTCCGGCTCGACACGCCGGTGATCGAGGCGGCCCGGCTGCTCGCCGAGCAGGATCTGCCGGGCCTGATCGTGGTGGACGAGCGGGGCCTGCCGGCGAGCATCCTGCCGGGCACGCAGGTGTTGCGCCTGGCGGTGCCCGGTTACTGCCTCGACGACCCGGCCCTGGCGCGGGTGGTGGACGAGGCGCACGCCGACGCGTTCCTGGACAAGCTGGCGAACCGCACCGTGCGCGAGGCCCTGCCGGCCAAGCCGCGTGAGCTTCCGGTGACCGACCCTGACGCGACGGTGCTGGAGCTGGCGGCGCTGATGGCCCGCACGCACAGCCCGCTGGTCGCGGTGGTGGACGACAGCGGGCTGCAGGGCGCCGTCACGCTGCAGGCGCTGGTGGACCGGCTGGTGGAGCGGTGAGCGAGCCGGCGAAACGATCTGGTGGGGCGTCGCTGACGCTCCCGGCCGGCGCGACTGTTACGGTAGCCCGGTTCGTGGCGTTTCGACCCGAGAAGTAGGTGTGAGCGGTGGGTGACAAGGCGAGCGACCCCGTCGTGGTGATCGGGCTGGGCCGCTTCGGCACGTCGCTGGCGCTGGAGCTGGCCAGGCACGGCACCGAAGTGCTGGCCATCGACCGGCGGCCCAAGGTCGTCCAGGCGCTGGCCGGGCAGATCACCCAGATCGCCGCGGCCGACGCGACGGACATCGAGGTGCTGCGGCAGCTCGGCGTGCCCGACTTCTACCGGGCGGTGGTGTCGATCGGCGGCGACCTCGAGGCGAGCATCCTGACCGCGTCGCTGCTGGTCGAGCTGGAGATCAACGACATCTGGGCCAAGGCCGTCAGCAAGCAGCACGGGCGCATCCTGAGCCGGATCGGCGCCCACCACGTGGTGCTGCCCGAGCACGACATGGGCGAGCGGGTCGCCCACCTGGTGAGCGGGCGGATGCTCGACTTCATGCAGGTGGACGAGAACTTCGCGCTGGCCAAGACGCGCCCGCCGAAGGAGTACGTGGGCGCCCCCCTGGGCCGGACCAACCTGCGCCGCAAGCACGGCATCACGATCGTGGCGGTCAAGAGCCCGGACGAGGAGTTCACCTACGCGACGGCCGAGACGGAGCTGACGTACAACGACGTCATCATCGTCTCGGGCCGCACGGAGGACGTGGAGCGGTTCGCCGAGCTGTGAGCGCTTCAGGCGGCTGTTCAGCGGAAATTCGGACGAACAGGGTTTGACCGCCCGGAAACGGGAAGGGCAGGCAACTCATGTACGTCGAGTACGAGGAGGAGCCGTAGTGCTCACCCTGACAGCCAACGCAGCCCAGGCTATCCGCGACCTTACGGCCTCCGCTCCGGAGCCGTCGCAGAGCGGCATCCGGATCGCGGCCCAGGGCGAGGGCACGGATTCGCTGACCCTTTCGCTGACGAGCCGGCCCGAACCCGCCGACGAGGTGGTCGAGGCCGAGGGCGCCCGCGTGTACCTCGACCCCGTGGCCGCGACCGTCCTGGACGACAAGTCGCTCGATGCGGGGGCGGACGACCAGGGGACGGTGTCCTTCCTGGTCACCGACCAGACCACCTGACGCCGCCCGCCCCGTTCCGCCCACCGGCCCGGTACCCTGCCGTACCGGGCCGGTGGCATGTCCGGACCTCGAACCGTCCGGCCGGGCCCGGACAGGTGGAGGTCTGCCTGTGGTCCCACGCCGGCGCCGGGCCGGGCCACCTGCGCTTCGCGGTCCGGCAGTGTGGGGGTGTCAGCTCGCCGAGAGCAGTTTGTGCAGGTAGCGGAGCTGCTCCTCACGCTGGTAGCCCTGGCCGCCCTCGTGGCGGTTCCACGGCCAGACGGTGATCTCCTTGGGCCCCTGCCAGTGGTTGTAGGCGGCGAACACCGTGGACGGCGGGCAGATGTCGTCCATCAGCGCGACCGAGTACAGGGCGGGCACCTGGCCGCGGGCGGCGAAGTGCAGGCCGTCGAAGTAGCCCAGCGTGCGGAACACCTGCTCCCCCGCCTCCCTGCGGGTGGCGAGGAAGCGCACGAGCTCCTGGTACGGTTCGGCGTCGGTGATCTCCACGGCCCGGCGGAAGTGGGTCAGGAACGGCACGTCGATGAGCGCGGCGGCGACCCGGGGGTGCAGCGCGGCGGTCGCCTGGGCGATGCCGCCGCCCTGGCTGCCGCCCGAGACGACGATGCGGGAGGCGTCCACCGCCGGGTGCCCGGCCGCGGCGTCCACCGCGCGGACGGCGTCGGTGAAGACGCGGCGGTAGTAGTAGTCGTCCGGGTCGAGGATGCCGCGCGTCATCATGCCGGCCGCCTGGGCATGGGCGCTGCCGTGCGGGTCGCCGGTCGTGCCGGGGGCGTGCGGGCTGGCGCCGCCGTGGCCCCGGGTCTCCATGACGAACACGGCGTTCCCGGCGGCGGGCCAGAGGAGGTGGTCGTGCGGGAAGCCGCGGCCGCCGCTGTAGCCGATGTAGTGCATGACGCACGGCACCGGGCCGTCGGCGCCGCGCGGCGTCAGGAACCAGCCGTTGATCCGGTGCCCGCCCCACCCGGCGAACGACACGTCGTACACGTCGACGCCCGTGTAGGGCGCGTCGTACGGCGTGAACTCGGGCGCCAGGTCGAACTCGGCCGCCTCGGCGAGGGTCCGCGCCCAGAAGGCATCGAAGTCGGCGGGCTCGTCACGGTCGGGACGGTAGGAACGCAACTGCTCCAGAGGCAGGTCGAACAGGGCCACGAAGATCTCCAGCCTGTAGCGGTGACAAGGGTATTTCACCTCATAGCACCGGAAAGCGCTATCCCAGGGTCATGTGGAACGTGATTCCGGGGTAGGGGCGGGCGCATGAACGATCACCTGGTCCGGCTCGCGCACTCGCACCTCTACCCCGGCCTGACGTTCGAGGCCCCGCCGGAGGCGGCGGACTTCCTGCTCCTGTTCACCGACGACTCCGAGTCCCGGAGCCGGCTGCTGAGGGACACCGCGGGCCGCCCGGTGCTGCGGGTGGGCGCCCGCGTGAACCCCCGGGGCGCGGTCGTGGACGAGCAGGTGTGGGAGGTGCGGGAGCTCGTCCGGGACCGCGGCCTGCTCGTCGTGCGGCTGGGCAATCCGATCCCCGCCGCCCCTACTCGATGACGGTCTCGACCGCGATGTTGCCGCGGGTGGCGTTGGAGTAGGGGCACACCTGGTGGGCGGCCTCCAGCAGCGACCGGCCGGCCTCGCCGGCCAGGTGGTCGGGGAGCTCCACGCGCAGCGTGACGGCGAGCCGGAACCCGCCGGCCCCGTTCGGCTCGATGCCCACCTCGGCGGTGACCGAGGCGTCGGACACGTCGATCTCGGCGCGCTTGGCGGCCAGCGCCATCGCGCTGGAGAAGCAGGCGGCGTAGCCGGCGGCGAAGAGCTGCTCGGGGTTGGTGCCGGCGCCGGTGCCGCCCAGCTCCTTCGGCGGGGCGAGGGTCACGTCGAGCCGGCCGTCGGAGGTGACGGCGCGGCCGTCGCGGCCGGACGCGGTGGCGATGGCGGTGTACAGCATGGCGGGCTCCTCGGCCTCTTGGTTGCGGACAACTCGATTGTGCACAATTCAAATGTGCGCGTCAAGACGGTAGACTGTTCCGCATGAACGCCCTCCTGCTCGACCACCAGTTGTGCTTCGCCGTGCACGCCGCCTCGCGGGCGTTCGACGCGCTCTACCGGCGGCACCTGGCCGAGCTGGGGCTCACCTACCCGCAGTACCTGGTCATGCTGGTGCTGTGGGAGCGCGAGCCGGTCTCGGTCAAGGAGCTCGGCACGGCGCTTCGGCTCGACTCCGGCACGCTGTCGCCCCTGCTGAAGCGGCTGGAGGCGGCCGGGCTGGTACGCCGCGAACGCGACCCGGGCGACGAGCGGTCGGTGCTGGTCCGGCTCACGCCGGAGGGCACGCGGCTGCGCGAGCGCGCCGAGCCGCTGCCCGGGCACGTGCTGGAGGTCACCGGCCTCAGCCCTCAGGAGCTGGTGGACCTGCACGGCACGCTGGGCAGGCTGACCCGTTCCCTCACCGACGCCGCGCGCTGAGTCCCGCGCGGCACCGCCGCCTGCCATGGCACGCCGCTCCGGGGGTACGGCTGAGGTCGTACGACCCCTGACGAAAGGTGTGGCTCATGTGCCGCTGGCTCGTCTATTCGGGCACGCCCGTGCTGCTGAGCGACGTGCTCTACCGTCCGGTGCCGTCGCTGATCGACCAGAGCCTGCGTTCGCGGATGGGGGTGGAGACGACCAACGGCGACGGGTTCGGCATCGGCTGGTACACCGATGACATCGACACCCCGGCGATCGTCCGTGACACCGGCCCGGCGTGGAACAACCGCAACCTGCGGGAGATCTCCGACCACGTCCGCTCCCCGCTGTTCTTCGCCCACATCCGGGCCTCGACCGGCACGGCGGTGCAGCAGACCAATTGCCACCCGTTCCGTCACGGCCGCTGGATGTGGATGCACAACGGCCTGATCGCCGGGTTCGACCGGCTCAGGCGGGATCTGTTGCTGACCGTGGACCCGGAGCTGTTCCCGCACATCGAGGGCACGACGGACTCGGAGACGATGTTCTACCTGGCGCTGACGTTCGGCCTGGACGAGGATCCGCCGGGAGCCGTGGCGCGCATGGCGGGCCTGGTCGAGCGGCTGGGGCACCAGATCGGCGTGGAGTTCCCGGTGCAGATGACCATCGCGGCGTCGAACGGCGAGCGGGTGTGGGTGTTCCGCTACTCCAGCCGCCGCGAGTCGCGGACGCTGTTCTACAGCACCTGCGTCGAGTCCCTGCGGGCGCTGCACCCGGACGTGGCGTGGCTGCACAGGCTGTCGGCCGACACCCGCATCGTGGTGTCCGAGCCGCTGGGCGACCTGCAGGGCGCCTGGAACGAGCTGCCGGAGAGCAGCTACGGCGTCATCCCGGCCCAGGACGGGGAGATGCTCGCGGCCTTCGATGTGCACGGGCTCACCGGGCCGGGCATCGGCTAGCGGGCGTCCCCGGCGTCAGGCCGGGGACAGCGGCCGGCCTTCGCGCCGCTCACCTTCCACTCGGCGCCGGGGAACGGCGACATGAAGTGCGTGAGCAGGTCCACCGCGTAGTCCGGCACCCGGCCGCCCGGGTCGAGCAGCGACACCATCTGCGGGCCGTCGGAGCCGCGCAGCGTGATCACGTCACCCGCCTGGGCGGCCGCGAACCCGGGCCGGGCGTCCACGGTCAGGCAGGCCAGCCGCACGCCGGCGGCGCTCAGCTCCTGGCTCGCGCCGATGCGCCGCATCCGCTGGTCGTAGCGGCGCAGGGCGAGGGAGGTGACGGCGCCGAGCCGGACGGACTCGCGGAAGACGTCCTCGCCCACCTTCCGGCTCAGCCTGACGTCGAGCCTGACGTCGGGCCGCAGGTCCACGCCCTTCGCGGCGAGGTCGAGCCGCCCGTAGTCGCCCTCGAAGGCGGGGGCGACGTAGCCGAGCCCGGCGGGCGCCTTCAGCCCGAACGGCACCCTGCCGGGGCGGACCCGCAGCCACGACAGGCGACGCACGGTGAGCGACAGGTCGTCGATGGTGCTGCGCCCGAGCGCGAGATCGCCGCCGAGGTGGTAGGAGAGGAAGCCGGTGGTGTACGGGATCTCCTTGCCGGCCGAGAAGCGCTGCCGGGCGACGGGACCGATGGTGACGCCGGCGTGCAGCTCGACCTGTTTCGTCGGCACCGGCTTCGACACCAGGTCGAGCCCCTGGCCGGGGGTGAGCCGGACGGTGGTGTCGGCGGCGAGGTCGGTGACGGCCAGCGACAGCGCGCCGAGCCTGCCAGTGCGGTCCACCAGGCCACCCTGGACGGCGAGGCGGCCGTCCAGGGTGCTGGCGCCGCCCTCGGCCCGGTAGGTCACGGCCGGCACGCGCAGGTCACCGGCCGCGGCGTCGGCGTCCACGCCGAACACGGCGGGCACGTCGCCGAAGCGCGCCTCGCCGGTGCCCGCTCCGGGCACGGTCACCGCCGCGCTGAGCCGCTTCACGGCCGCGCTGTTGCGCACCCGGACGCGGGTGCGCGGGCCGTACGCCGCCTGCACGGACAGCGTGGCCGGCACGGGGTCGACGGCCAGCCGGCCGCGCAGGCCGCCCGCCTCGGCGTGCACGGTGAGCGACCCGAGCGTGGCGGCCGGCTCGACGCGGTACGCCGCCTGCACGGCGTTGCCGGCCACCTCGAACGGGCCGAGCGACAGGCCGGTGACGGTCCGGGGCAGCCCGGTGATCGAGGCCCTGGCCCTGACGGGCGCGGGCGCCAGGACGGTGCTGCTCAGGTAGAGGTCGAGCCGCCTGCTCGCGGGCCGGTAGCCGCTGAACGTGAACGTCTTCCTCGCGGCGTCCACCGTGATCCGTTCCGGCAGGCCGGTCACGTCGAGGTGGCCCCGCACGGCGAAGCAGCCCCGCTCCCCCGCGCAGAACGGACCCGGCGCGCAGCCCGCCGTCCCCGGCGCGCAGCCGCCGTCCACGAGGGAGACGCCGCCCGCCACGACGGGCGCGGGCGGCAGGTCGCGCAGCGCGGCCGCCTTGCCGAGCCAGGCGCTGGCCCGCACGTCGAGCCGGGAGCCGGTGTACGTCAGCGCGCCGTCGGCCACGGACACGGCGAGCCGGCCGGGCACCGGGCCGAGCCGGCCGAGCACGCCGAAGCGCACGTCGCCCCGGGTGACGTCGGTGTCGAGGGCGAGCCGCTGCCGGGCGGCGCGGAAGTCGGCGGCGAACCCGGCGGCGCCCGCCGGGCCGAACTCGGCCCGGGACAGACCCTTGACCAGCACGCTCGCGTCGAGGTCGCCCGACGTCTCGTCGTAGTGGGCCGCCAGGTGCGGGCCGGTGGGAGCCTTGGCGCCGTCGTGGTTGGTGACGGCGACGGCGGCCGAGCCGAGCGGCCCGGACAGGCCGCGGAAGCGGTAGCCGGAGGCGTCCCAGGAGGCGTCGAACCGGGCGGGCACGCCGGTGACGCGGGCGGCGGCCCGGACGTAGCGGCCGTGCACCCTGGCGCGGGCGAGGGCGGACACCGAGGTGACCGGGGCGGTGGCGGTCCAGGAGAGGGTCCTGGCCGCGGTGTCGGCGACGAGTCTCGCCCGCCCGCGCAGGCCGTGCACCTCGGCCCGCACGTCCTCCCCGCGCACGTCCGTCCCCTGCGGGTCCTCGCCGCGCGCGTCGTTCCCCCGCGCGTCCTGCCCGCTCGCGTTCCGGTCGTGCGGCGAGGACGCGTGCGCCCGGCCGGCGTAGAGCCGGACCGTGCGCAGCGGGGCGGACGTCTCGATCTCGGCCGTCGGACGCTCGCCGAGGGCCCAGGACGCCGCCACCCGGCCGCGCAGGCCGAGCACCGTGCCGTCGAGCGTGGGGCCCGCCTTCAGGCCGGTGTACGCGGCCCGCGCCCGGCTGATCGCGCCGTCGGCCCGGTAGACGACCCGGCCGGCGGCGGGGTCGAGGTCCACCTCCAGCGTGCGCGGCAGGTTGGAGACCTCCAGCCGGGCCAGGTGGGCGCCGTCGAGGCTCGCGGCGCCGACGAAGGGCCGTCCGCCCGTGCGGGCGTCCAGGCGGGCGCGCGGGCGGGCGCCGTAGGTGACGTCGAAGCCCGACAGCCCCGCCAGCCGCGCCGACACGCCGACCGCGGACCCGTTCTTGATCATGGTGAGGTGGTGGCCGGCCGGGCTGGCCAGGGCGCCCCCTCCACGCTGGAGCACCATGGCGAGGCCGCCCAGGGGTGAGCCGGTCGTCTGGACGAGCCGGTGCGCCGCCGGGTCGTGCAGCAGGCGCACCTTGGCCGGCAGGTCGTCCAGCTCGGCGCGCAGGACGGTCCCGGCCGACGCCCGGTCGTAGTACAGGAGTCTCGCCGAGCCGGCACCGGCGCGGCCGGAGTCGACGGTCAGCGTCTGCGTGCCGTCCCGCGGCTCGTACGCGGCGGTCAGGGACGGCGGGGCGTCGCGCACCTCGACGCTCGCCGCGCGGGACAGGCGGCCGTCGCGGTAGTGGTACGTGCGCAGCTCGGCGCGGCGGACGGCGCTCGGGCCGGTGATGCGGACGCGAGCGGCGGCGCCGGCGCCGCGGGTGAGCTCCACCCGGGCGCGGACGGGCATCCGGTCGAGCAGCGCCCGCGTGTACCGGCCGGGCTGGACGGCCACCGCCTCGACCACGGCCGGCGCGGACGCGTCGAGGGTGAGCGAGGTGGAGCCGGCGGCGTCCTCGGCGGTCGGGTCCAGGGCGGCGTCGACGGTGAGCTTCTCGGTCGCGGGGGTCTGGCGGAGGCTCACGGCGCTGCGGCCGATCAGCCCGGCCACCACGGCGGCGGAGGCGCCGGGGCCGGTGCGGCGCACGCTGGCCGTCACCCGCCTGCCGGACAGGTCCACGGTGAAGGTGCCCCGGTCGGCCTCCGACAGCTCCGCACCGCCGCGCAGCCCGTCGAATCCGACCGCCACGCGACCGTCGTACTCGGCCCAGACGAGCGCCCTGACGCGCTCGCCCGCGCCGGGCAGCCGCCGCACGGCGAACGCCAGCCCGGCCGCCGCCTCGCGCGGCGCGGCGGTCGGTGTGAGGACGGCCGCGAGGTCGGGGGCTCCGTCGCCGGTGACGTCGGCCGCGGCGGGCGTGGCCACGGGCCGGGTGGCCGAGCAGGAGACGGGCACGTCGGCGGCGCGCACGCACAGCCGGTAGGTCAGCTTGGTGGCCGGTTCGGTGGCGGCCGAGGTGGCGGCCGAGGTGGCAGGACGGGCCGGTTCGGTCCCGCGACGGGACCGGGCGATGCCCAGGGCGTCGAGCACGCCCGTGGCCGGGGTCCTCAGTCGCAGCGGCCGTGCCCGGCCGGTGTCGGGCAGCAGGTCGCGCGTGTCGGGGCCGCCCGCGCCCACCCGATCGGCCGCGTCGCGTTCGATCTCGCGAACCAGTTCCGGCCCCGCGGGCGTCGTCACCTGGGGGGCGACCGGGCCGGTGCTTGGGTCGCCCGGGTCACGCAGGGCCAGGGACGGCTCGCGGGGCACGTCCGCGGCGGCGCCCCCGGGCTCCCGCACGCCGGGGACCGGGCGGACCCGGCCGCCGCCGTTCTCGCCGGCGGCGGTGCGGGCGGTCCCCGTGACAGCGGCGTGACCGGCCGGCCGGACGGCGCCGGTGGTCGCATGGGCGGCCGTCCGGACGGTGGGACCGGCGGCGGCGGTGGAGCCGGCGGCGGCGGTGGGACCGGCCGTCAGCGTGGCACCCGCCAGGGACGCGGAAGCGAGCACGCGCACCAACGCGTGCCGTGGAGACCGCGGCATGAACGCTTACCCCCGAAGCGGTATCAATCATCACAACAGAAACATGTGTCACGACCCGACCACACCCGCTCACTCGTAGTCAATTTGGAGCCAACATGGGGCTCCAACCCGTGACGCCCCGTCTCCCACCGCCGCCCGGCGACCACGGCCCGTGAGCTTCACACCGCTTGATCGGCGGCCGGCGGGGAGCCGGCCGCCGGAGATGGAGGGAGCGAGGATCACGGCATCGGTCGCCCGCAGGAGCCCCATCGGCCGGCTCCGCTCCTTGGTGTCCCGCTCCCCGGTGGAGCCCGGCCACCGGAAAATCCCGTCGAACATCCGCCGGCCCGTTGGCTACCGTGGGCTGCCGTGGAGACGTACCTCACGACCGACCGGCTCGTCCTGCGCCGCTTCACCGACGCCGACGCCGACGACCTGTTCGCCCTGCACAACGACCCCGGCGTCATGCGCTTCCTCAACGGCGGCAAGCCCACCCCGCGCGAGGTGATCGTGCGCGAGACGCTGCCCGCCTTCGTCGCCTCCGGCTTCTTCGCCGCCGTCGAGAAGTCCACGGGCGCGTTCGCCGGGTGGTTCCACCTACGGGCGGCCCGGGGCGGCTCCCCCGACGAACCGGAGCTGGGCTACCGCCTGCACCAGGCGTACTGGGGCAGGGGATTCGCCACCGAGGGCTCGCTCGCCCTGATCGACAAGGCCTTCGCCGAGCTGGGCGCCCGCCGGGTCTTCGCCCAGACGATGGCCGTCAACCTGGGCTCCCGCCGGGTCATGGAGAAGTGCGGGCTGCGCCACGTCCGCACGTTCTTCGGCGACTGGCCGGACGTCATCGACGGGTCGGAGGAGGGCGAGGTGGAGTACGAACTGCTCCGCGCCGACTGGGAGGCCCTCCGGGCGGGCTGATTCCGGCCGGGGTGTCGATCCGGCGGCGGGCCGTTCGTTCACCAGGTGAGAACAGGCGACCGCCCTGCCGAGGGCGGCCGTTCCCCAGGGGGAGCTGAGAGCATGCCGGATCCGTGCGTCGCGGGCGTCGAGGCGGTCTTCCGCCGCGAGTACGCCCGCGCGGTCGCCGTCCTGGTGCGCCACTTCGGCGACATCGAACTCGCCGAGGAGGCGGTCCAGGACGCGTTCGCCGTGGCGGTGGCCCGCTGGCCGTCCGCCGGGACTCCCCCGAGCCCCGCCGGGTGGATCATCACCACGGCGCGCAACCGGGCCGTGGACCGGCTGCGGCGCGAGGCCTCCCGCGATTCCCGGCACGCCGCGGCGGCGCTGGTGCACGCCGGCGACACACCCGTCGAGGAGGGGCCCGTGCACGACGACCGGCTGAGACTGATCTTCACCTGCTGCCATCCCGCGCTCGCCCCCGCCGCCCGGGTGGCGCTGACGCTCCGGCTGCTCGGCGGGCTCGGCACCGCCGACATCGCCCGGGCCTTCTTCGTGTCCGAGCCGACCATGGCGCAGCGGCTCGTGCGCGCCAAGGCCAAGATCCGTGACGCGGGCATCCCGTACCGGGTGCCGCGTGAGGCGGATCTGCCCGACCGGCTGCGCGCGGTGCTCGCCGTGATCTACCTGATCTTCACCGAGGGGCACACCGCCGCCTCCGGGCCGCGGCTGGTCCGCGAGGACCTGTGCGCCGAAGCCGTCCGGCTCGGCCGGCTGCTGGCCGAGCTCATGCCCGACGAGCCGGAGGTGACGGGGCTGCTCGCCCTCATGCTCCTCCTGCACGCCCGGCGCGCCGCCCGCACCACGCCGGGCGGCGACCTCGTCCGGCTCGCCGACCAGGACCGCGGCCTGTGGGATCGGACCCTCATAGCCGAGGGGCAGGACCTGGTCCGCCGCTGCCTGCGCCGTGACCGGCCGGGGCCGTACCAGATCCAGGCGGCGATCAACGCCGTGCACGGTGACGCGCCGGACGCGGCCGCCACCGACTGGCCGCAGATCCTGCGGCTGTACGACCAGTTGCTGGCGCTCAGCCCGGCGCCGGTCGTGGCGCTGAACCGGGCGGTCGTGGTGGCGGAGGTCTCCGGGCCCGCCGCCGCGCTGCCTCTCGTGGAGGCGTTGCCCCTGGACGGCTACCACCTCTTCCACGCCGTACGGGCCGACCTGCTCAGGCGGCTGGGCCGTGAAGCGGAGGCGGCGACGGCGTACGAGGCGGCGCTGGCCCGCACGGCGAACGAGGCCGAGCGCGCCTTCCTGCGTGCCGCCCGGCGCGCCCTGCGCGTCTGAACCCCGCCCTACTGGTCTACTGGTCTGACCAGTTACTAGGGTGGGGTCATGACGGGATACGACGGGTTGTTCCGCCTGGACGGGCGGCGGGCTGTGGTGATCGGGGCCGGCAGCGGGATCGGCCGGGAGGCGGCGCTGGCGCTGGCCGCCCATGGCGCCGAGGTGGTGTGCGCCGACCGCGACCTGGCCGCCGCACGCGAGACGGCCGGACGGTGCGGCGGGAAGGCGCTGCTGCTGGACGTGCTCGACGGCGAAGCCGTCCGCGAGGCGGCGGCGGGCGAGCCCGCCGACGTGCTGGTGTTCACCGCGGCGACGAACGTGCGCAAGCGGTTGCTCGACTACACCGCCGAGGAGTTCGGCCGGGTGGTGGACCTCAACCTGCGGGCCTCGTTCGACGTGGTGCGGGCCTTCGGGGCGACGATGGTGGCGCGGGGACGGGGGTCCATCATCGGGTTCGCGTCGATCCGGGCGGCGGTGACGGAGCCCGGCCAGGGGGTGTACTCGGCGACGAAGGCGGGGCTGGTGCAGTTGCTGCGGACGGCCGCCGCCGAGTTCGGACCGCACGGGGTGCGGGTCAACGCCATCGCGCCCGGGGTGGTGGAGACGCCGCTGACCCGGCAGATCAAGGACGATCCCGCCTGGTACGGCGCGTACGCGGCCAAGAGCGCGCTGGGCCGGTGGGCGAGGGCCGAGGAGATGGCCGGGGCGGTGGTCTACCTGGCGAGCGACGCGGCGAGCTTCGTGACGGGTTCGGTGCTGTACGTGGACGGCGGCTGGACCGCGGTGGACGGCCGCTTCGACCCGCCCACCTGACCGCCGCCCCGGGTTCGGCGACGTGGGGGCCGGCCTCGGCGTCGGGCGCGAGGAGGCCGGCCCGCCGCGCGACGTGGCGCCGCCCTCGAAGGCCGGCAGAGCACGGATCGGCCCGGCGGCGATGGAGCAGCCCTCGACCGGCTCCTGTGACCCGCCGCCGGTGGTGTTAGCGTTCGCATCGGAACAACGGCGAGAGAAGAGGGATCACGTGGAGCAGCGAGTTCTCGGCCGGACCGGCCGCCGGGTGGGCGTGGTGGGGCTGGGCGCGTGGCAGCTCGGCGCCGACTGGGGCGAGGTGTCCGAGCAGGAGGCGCTGGCGACACTGTCGGCCGCGGCGGACGCCGGGATGACGTTCGTCGACACGGCCGACGTCTACGGGGACGGGGTCAGCGAGCGGCTCGTCGGCCGGTTCCTGAGGTCGCGGCCGGATCACGGCATCACGGTGGCGACCAAGATGGGCCGCCGGATGGCCCAGGAGCCGGGCAACTACACGCTGGCCAACTTCCGCTCCTGGACCGACCGCTCGCGGGCGAACCTCGGCGTGGACGTGCTCGACCTGGTGCAGCTGCACTGCCCGCCGACGGCCGTCTACTCCTCCGACGAGGTGTTCGACGCGCTCGACACGCTGGTGGCCGAGCAGCGGATCGCGGCGTACGGGGTGAGCGTGGAGACGCGGGCCGAGGCGCTGACGGCGATCGCGCGGCCGGGGGTGGCCAGCGTGCAGATCATCCTGAACATGCTGCGGCTCGGCCCGCTGGAGGAGGTGCTGCCGGCGGCGCGCGAGGCGGGGGTGGGCGTCATCGCGCGGGTGCCGCTGGCCAGCGGCCTGCTGTCGGGCAAGTACGACGAGAACACGACGTTCGCCACGAACGACCACCGCACGTTCAACCGCGGGGGCGAGGCGTTCGACATCGGCGAGACCTTCTCGGGCGTGGACTTCGCGACGGGGCTGGCGGCGGTGCGCCGGCTGGCGCCGCTCGTGCCTGACGGCGCGACGATGGCACAGGTGGCGCTGCGCTGGATCGTCGACCAGCCCGGCGTGAGCGTGGTGATCCCGGGTGCCCGCAACCCGGAGCAGGCCCGGTCCAACGCCGCCGCCGCGGACCTCGCGCCGCTGACGGCGCAGGCGCTGCGGGCCGTGCGCGAGGTCTACGACGAGCTCGTCGCGCCGCAGGTGGCCGGCCGCTGGTGACGCGCACGACCGGATCCGCCGCGCACCGGTCGGCAGCCCGCCGATCACCCGCACGACCGGATCCCCCGCAGGTCAGTCGCGGCGGCCCGGCCAGGCCGCCAGGGCGAGCTCGGCGATCATCGCGAGCTCGTGCGGGCCGGCCCCGTCGCGTGCGCGCTGCGACATGCCCTGGATGACGGCCGCGAAGTAGCCGGCCAGCGCGCGGAGGTCGGCGTCCGCCGGCAGCTCGCCCCGCTCGCACCCCTCCCGCAGCCGCGCCTCGAACACGACGAGGTTGGCGTTGCGCAGGTCGCGTAGGTACTCCCCCACGTCGGCGTCCTGCACGGTGACGTTGGTGGCGGCGCAGATGGTCAGGCAGCCCGCCGGATGCGAGGGGTCAGGGTAGATCGCCGCCGCCTCGCGCAGGATCCGGGCCAGGGCGCCGTACGCCGTGGGCTCCTCGCGCAGGGCTTCGGCCATGAACGCGCCGGCCGGCGAGCGCCCGTAGGCCCCCACCACCTCCTTGAACAGGGCCTTCTTGTCACCGAACGCGGCGTAGAGGCTGCCCGGCCGGATGCCCATGGCCTCGGTCAGCTCGCCGACGGAGGTGGCCTCGTAGCCGCGCTCCCAGAACAACCGGGTCGCCACGGCGAGCGCCGCGTCGCGGTCGAAGCCGCGTGGGCGGCCCCGTGTCGCACTTGTCCCTGCCATGCCCACATTCTAGAGCAGTCACTCAAGAATTCGTGCTACCTTAATTCTTGAGTGCTCGCTCAACAATTATGGAGGCATCTCATGAGCAGGCCATTGGACGGCAAGGTCGCGCTGGTCACCGGCGGCAGCCGGGGGATCGGCCGGGCCATCGCCGAGCGGCTGGGCCGCGACGGAGCGGTCGTGGCCGTCGCCTACGCCCGCGAGGCGGTCGCCGCCAAGGAGGTCGTGAAGCGGATCGAGGAGAGCGGCGGCCGGGCGTTCGCGATCCGGGCGGAGCTGGGCGGCCACGGTGACGCGGTCGCGCTGTGGGACGCCTTCGACGCCGCGGTCGGCGAGTTCGCGCCGGGCGCGGGCGTGGACATCATCGTGAACAACGCCGCCATCGCCACCAGCTCGGACCTGGACGGGCTGACGGAGGAGGAGTTCGACCAGGTGTTCGCGGTGAACGTACGGGCGCCGTTCTTCATCGTCAGGGAGGCGCTGCGGCGGGGGCTGCGCGACGGCGGGCGCATCGTCAACATCTCCAGCGGCGTCACCCGCATCGCGCTGCCCGGCGTCATCGCCTACTCCGCCACCAAGGGGGCGCTCGACGTGTTCACGCTGACGCTGGCCAAGCAGCTCGGCCCGCGCGGCATCACGGTCAACTCGGTCGCGCCCGGCTACGTCGAGACCGACGTCAACGCCGGATGGCTGAGCGACCCGGAGGCGGCGGCGCAGGCCGCGGCGGCCTCGACGTTCGGACGGATCGGGCAGCCGGACGACATCGCGGGCGTCGTGGCGTTCCTCGCCTCCGACGACGCCCGCTGGGTGACGGGCCGGGTGGTCGACGCGACGGGCGGCTCCCAGCTGTAACGCGGGACGATCGGCGCCGGGGCGGCAGCCACACCTGGACGGGCGCCGGCCGTGGACGCTCGTGAACTCCACCACCGTCCGCGAGCCGGTGTCCCGCTGTCGGTGGCGGCTGCGATCATGCCGGGCATGCGAACCCCCGAGGATTTCCACTGGCTCAGCCGGCATGAGCCCCTGGACGACATCTACTGCGTGTCCTTCGTCCGCGGCCTCTCACCGCGTGAGGTGCTGCGGCGGTTCGGCGTGGACGAGAGCACGCTGGAGGAGGTGACGTTCGACGAGCTGAGCGTGCGGTCGGCGGAGAACGCCGAGGACGCCGCCGGCTTCGTCGGCGCCGTCCGGATCGGCGAGTGGACCATGCTCGTCGAGCCGGGCGGATGGCGGCTCGCGGTCGTCGCCGAGCTGGGCGCGCGGGTCTCGGCCGGGACGGAGGCCGTGTCGGTCTGCCGCCACGACTACGCCGCCGACTCCTTTACCTACCTGGCCGGCGGCGAGCTCGTCACCCACTTCGACCCGATGGCGCCGAACGCGCGGTCGGGCGGCGACCCCGACCGCCTCGTCGCGTGGATGCGGGAGGTCGGCCTCGACCCCGACTCCGACGACGCGGCCCAGGACGACGCCGATCTCACGCTGCGCATCCCCGCCTGCTTCGCGCTGGCGAGCCGGATCACCGGCCTGCCCTTCACCCCCGACCTGCTGGAGCTGCGTTTCCTGGGCGCGGAGCCGCTCGACCAGTGATCAGGGCCGGATGACGGCCATGCGGGTGACCGTCAGTTCCTCGATGGCGAACCGGGGGCCCTCGCGACCGGCGCCGCTGTCCTTGACGCCGCCGTACGGCATGTTGTCCGCGCGGAACCCCGGCACCTCGTTGACCACCACGCCGCCGGCCTCGATGCGGTCGATCGCGGCGAAGGCCGTGGCCAGGGAGCGGGTGAAGACGCTGGCGTGCAGGCCGTACCTGGAGGCGTTGACCGCGGCGAAGGCGGCGTCGAGGTCGGGCACCGGGCGGACGCACACCACCGGGCCGAAGATCTCCTCGTCCCACGCGTCGGCGCCGTCGGGGACGCCGGTGAGGACGGTCGGGGCGATGGCGCGGCCGTCGAGCGTGCCGCCGCTGACGAGCGTGCCACCCGACCCGCGGACCCAGGCGAGGACACGTTCGGTGGCTGCCGGGTCGATGAGCGGCGCGACGCGGGTGCCGGGCGAGCGGGGGTCGCCGACGACGACGTCCTTCATCCGCTCGGCGAGCAGCGAGACGAACGCGTCGTGGACGGGCTCCTCCACCAGCACCCGCTGCACGGAGATGCACGCCTGGCCGGAGGCGTAGTAGCCGCCGCGCACCACGGCGTCGGCGGCGGCGGCCACGTCGGCGTCGGCGGCGACGACGAGGGCGGCGTTGGAGCCGAGCTCCAGCAGCACCTTGGTGGGGGCGGCGGCGCGGGCGATGGCGTGCCCGGCGGCGGCCGAGCCGGTGAACGACACCGCGCCGATCCGCGGGTCCTCCACGAGCGCGCGTCCCACCTCGACGTCGCCTGTCACGAGCTGCACGCCCGCCGGGGGCAGCGCTGCGGCGGCGCGCAGCAGGTGGACGAGCCAGAGGGTGGCCAGGGGGGTGGCCGGGGCAGGTTTGACGATGATCGGGCAACCGGCCGCCAGCGCGGGGGCGATCTTGTGGGCGGCCAGCAGCAGCGGGTAGTTGAAGCCGGTGATGCCGACCACCACGCCGATCGGCCGCCGCGTCCAGAACCCGACCAGCCCCTCCCCCGCCGGCAGCAGGTCGAGCGGCACGGTCTCCCCGTGCAGCCGGGCCACCTCCTCGGCGGCGGTGGCCAGCGTGACGAGCGTGCGCGCGACCTCGACCCGGCAGTCCACCAGCGGCTTGCCGGTCTCCAGGACGAGCAGCCGCTCGAACTCCTCGCGCCGGGCCGCCAGCGCGTCGTGCGCGCCCATGAGCGCGGCGCGGCGCGCGTGCGAGGGCAGCGCGGCCATGGCGGGCGCGACGGCGAGGGCCTCGGCCACGGCCCGGCGGGCCAGCTCGGCGGTGCCGAGCGGCGCCGCGCCCACGACGGAGCCGTCGTAGGGGAACACGACGTCCCGGGTGGCGTCCGTCTCGACCCAGCCGGATCCGACGGGCAGCCCGGACGGCCAGCCGTCCCCTGTCTCGTGCGAAATCACGCCACTCCCCCTCCAGCGCTGGGAAACACGTCCAGGTACGCGGGTGCGCCGTCCCGCCCGGTGGCGGCGAGGACGGCGTGTGCCACGGCCCGGCTGAACACATCGGCCCCGGCGGCGAGCACGTCCTGCAGCCCGTCGGGGCCGGGGGCCGGTCCGCCGCAGGTGGCCAGGCCGAAGATCGTGTCACCGTCGACCATGGTGTGGGCCGGCCGGATGGCACGGGCCAGGCCGTCGTGGGCGACGCCCGCCAGCTTGCCGCACTGCGCCTTGGTGAGCGTGAGGTCCGTGGCGACGACGCCGATCGTGGTGTTGAACGAGGTCACGACCGGGGGCCGCCAGGCGGCGGCCTCCTCGGCGAGCGGCTCGCGCAGGTGGCCGAACTCGCCCGGCAGGCCGTACCTGGTGCCGGACAGGAACGCGCCGCCCGGGTCGAGCACGGAGCCGGCGGCGTTGACCACGACGAGGGCGGCCACCGTGGCGCCCCATGGCAGGACGACGCTGGCCGTGCCGACGCCGCCGGCGAGCCCGCCCGCCACCGCACCGGTGCCCGCGCCCACCGACCCGCTGCGGGCCTCGGCGGCGGAGGCCGCGTCGTAGGCGGCGGCGCCCAGCGCCCCGTCCGGCACGGCTCGGAGCCGGCCGCCGCGCCCCAGGTCGTAGATGACGGCGGCGGGCACGATGGGCACCACGCCGCCCTCGACGGGGAATCCGGCGTCCGCGTCCGCCAGCCGGTCCATGACGCCGCACGCCGCGCTCAGCCCGTAGGCGCTGCCGCCGGTGAGGACGACGGCGTGCACGCGTTCGACGAGGTTGCGCGGGTCGAGCAGCTCGGTCTCGCGCGTGCCGGGCGCGGCCCCGCGCACGTCCACCCCGGCCACCATGCCCTCCGGGGGCGCGAGGACGACGGTCGTGCCGGTGAGGTAGCCGTCGCCGACGCGCTCGGCGTGGCCGACCCGCAGCCCGGCCACGTCGACCAGCGCGTTCGCCCGGCCGGCCGCCATGGCCGCAGCCGTGCCGCCAGGAGCGCCGGCGGGAGTACCCGCCGGAGTACCCGCGGTCTGCGCGTGGGAGGCGGCCGTCACGGCAGGTCCCGGGTGAGGAAGCGGCGGGCGGCCTCGGCGAAGACGCGGGTGCACTGGACGATCTCGGCCACCTCGACGTACTCGTCGGCCTGGTGGGCGATCCACTTGCCGCCCGGCCCGTACACGACGGACGGGATGCCGCCCCAGTGGGTGAGCACGGTCCCGTCGGTCGAGCCGGGCACCCCACCGTAGACCGGCTCCGCCCCCGTGACGTCACGGTGGGCGGCGGCGAGCGCGGCCACGACCGGATCGGCCACGGGCACGTCCACCGGCGGCCGGTCCACCAGGATCGACACCTCGGCCGCGATCCCGTCATGGGCGGCCAGCGCGGCGACCCGTTCGGCGACGTCCTTGTGCTCGACGCCGGGGACGGTCCGCACGTCGACGAAGACGGAGGCGACCGCCGGGATGACGTTGACCTGCTCCTCGCTCCCGGCCCGCACCACGGTCGGCGTCACGTACACCTCTCCCAGGTGCTCGTGGGCCGGGTGCCGCGCCTGCAGCTCGCTCTCCAGCGAGCCCAGCGCGACCAGCAGCGCGCCGACGGCGGGCACGGGGTTGCGGCCGTGCTGCGGCATCGCGCCGTGCGCCATCTTGCCGGTGAAGTCGATCCGCAGCCGCAACGCGCCCTTGGCGACCGCGCAGATCTCGCCCGCCTCGGGCTCGGCGACGATGGCGCCGTCCACGTCCGCCGCGAGTCCCTCGGCGACGAAGTGGTGGGCGCCGATCATCAGGCCCTCCTCGTCGGCCAGCGCGCACACCTTGATCCGGCCCGGGAACGGCCCGGCGAGCTGCAGCGCCCGGGTGGCGTAGAGGGCGGCGGCCAGGCCGGACTTCATGTCGGCGCTGCCGCGCCCCCACAGCCTCCCGTCGCGGATCTCGCCGCCGAACGGGTCGACGGTCCACTCGGACAGGTCGCCCTCGGTGACGACGTCGGTGTGCCCCTCGAACATGAGCGTCGGCCCGTCACCCCCGCCGCCCTCGACCACGGCGACCACGTTCGGCCGGCCGGGCGCCGCCTCGTAGACGCGCGGCTGCCAGCCCCACTCCCGCATCCTCGCCGCGACCAGGTCGGCGGCCGGCTGCTCGCTGCGTCCCCGCGCCGGGTCGTTGGTGCTGGGGACGCGCACCAGCGCCTGCGTGAACTCCACGACCCCCTGGGCGTCGACCTCGATCACAGCATTCCCTCCAAGGTTGGTACGGCCTCCAGGAGCGCGCGGGTGTACGGGTGGCCGGGATGGGCCCAGACGTCGTCCACCGGGCCGCTCTCCACGATCTCGCCGCCGTTCATGACCGCGACCGTCTCGCACACGTGCCGGACCACGGACAGGTCGTGGGAGACGAAGACGAGGGTGAGGCCGTGCTCGTCGACCAGGTCGGCCAGCAGGTTGAGTATCTGGCCGCGTACCGACACGTCCAGGGCGCTGACCGGCTCGTCGGCGACGAGCACGGTGGGGCGGGTGGCCAGGGCGCGGGCGATGGCGATGCGCTGGCGCTGTCCGCCGGAGAACTGGTGGGGGTAGCGGTCGGCGGCCGAGGCGGGCAGGCCCACCTCCTCCAGCAGCTCGGCGACGCGCCCGCCGGTGGGCCGGCCGAGGGCGACGAGCGGCTCGGCGACGATGTCGCGCACCCGCATGCGCGGGTCGAGCGAGCTCATCGGGTCCTGGAAGACGATCTGCAGGCTGCGCCGCAGGAAGGCCAGCCGCCGCTCGGGCAGCCCGGTGATCTCCTGGCCGTCGAACCGGATCGAGCCGCCGGTGGGCCGGTCGAGCCCGCACAGCAGCCGCAGCAGCGTGGACTTGCCGGAGCCGGACTCGCCGACGATGCCGTAGCGCTCGCCGCGCCGCACGGTGAGGGAGACGCCCTTCAGCGCGTGCACGGCCTGGCCGGGCCGGGTGAGCGAGGTGCGGGGGCGGCGGTAGAGGCGGGTGACGTCGCGTGCCTCGATCAGGGGGTCACCCGTGGGGGTGCCAGCATGCGAAGGCATGGCCGTCTCCTGTCAGCGCGGGTTCGCTCTCGCAGGTGGGGGTGGCGTGCGGGCACCGGTTGCGGAACACGCACCCTGCGGGGAAGTGGCCGGCGGCCGGGACGCCGCCGGCGATGGTGGCCAGCCGGGTGCCGCGCGGGGTGAGCCGGGAGGCGGCCAGCAGGCCCTCGGTGTAGCGGTGGCGGGGCCGGGCGAACACGTCGCGGATGGGGCCGGACTCGACGACCCGCCCGCCGTACATGACGAGCACCCGTTCGCAGACCGAGGCGACCACGGCGAGGTCGTGCGTGATGAACAGCAGCGCGGGCGCGACCTCGGCGATGAGCTCCAGCATCTGCTTCTGGACGGTGACGTCGAGCGCGGTGGTGGGTTCGTCGCAGATGAGCAGCTCGGGCTCGTTGGCCAGGGCGATGGCGAGCATGACGCGCTGGCGCTGCCCGCCGGAGAGCTGGTGGGGGTAGGCGCGGGCGACCTGGGCGGGCTGCGGCAGCCGGACCCGGCCGAGCAGCTCGACGGCGCGCTCGCGGGCGCGGGCGGCGGGCACGCCGTGCAGGGTCATGACCTCGGTGACCTGGGCGCCGACCCGCATGAGGGGGTTGAGCGCGGTCATCGGCTCCTGGAACACCATGGACACCTGGCGGCCGCGCAGGTCCTTGAGCCGCCGTTCGGGCACGCCGACGAGGTCGCGCTCGCCCAGCCGGGCCGTGCCGGTGGCGGTGACGCCCTCCGGCAACAGGCCCATGAGCGACAGCGCGGTCAGCGACTTGCCGGAGCCGGACTCGCCGATGAGGCCGACCCGCTCGCCGGGCGCGATGCCGAACGACACCTCGCGCACCAGCGCCGCCGGGCCGGCGTGGACGCTCAGGCGGTCAACCCTCAGCACGCACCCTCCTCAGCTTGGGGTCGAGATGGTCGCGCAGGCCGTCGCCGAGCAGGTTGAAGCCGAGCACGGCCAGCGCGATCGCCAGGCCGGGCCACAGGGCCAGGCGCGGGGTGGAGAACAGCAGCTCCTGCGACTCCTGCAGCATGCGGCCCCACGACGGGGTGGGCGGCCGGGTGCCGAAGCCGAGGAACGACAGCGCCGCCTCGGCCAGGATCGCGATGGCGAACGACACCGACGCCTGCACGATGAGCACCGAGCCGATGTTCGGCAGCACGTGCCGTACGGCGATGGCGGTGCGGCGGCGGCCGGCGGCCCGCGCGGCGAGGATGTAGTCGGTCACCATGACCTGCATCGTCGCCGCCCTGGCGACGCGGGCGAACGCCGGCACGGTGGCGACCCCGATCGCGATCATCGCGGTGAGCGTGCCGGCTCCGTAGACGGCGCCGAGCATGACGGCCAGCAGCAGCGCCGGGAAGGCGAACACCAGGTCGTTGACCCGCATGACCAGCTCCGACAGCCAGCCGCGGGGTGTCATCCCGGCGAGCACGCCCAGCGGTGTCCCGACGAGGGCGGCGATGCCGACGGCGACGATGCCGACGTAGAGGGTGGTGCGGGCGCCCACCATGAGCTGGCTGAGGGTGTCGCGGCCGAACTTGTCGGCGCCGAGGAGGTGGCCGCCGCCGGGTTCGCGCAGCTTGTTCGCGGCGTCCACGTACGTGGGGTCGTGCGGGGTCCACACGAACGAGACGAGCGCGGTGAGCACGACGAGGCCCACCAGCGCGCCGCCGGTGACGAGGGCGACGTTGACGCGGCCCCTCATCGCGCCTCCCCCGGTCGCCGGGCGCCCGGCCGGCGGCTCATCGCGCGCCTCGCAGCCGCGGGTCGAGGGTGGCGTAGCAGACGTCGACCACGAAGTTGATCAGCAGGACGGCCACGACGAGGACCATCACCACCCCCTGGACCAGCAGCAGGTCGCGGCCCGCGACACCGTTGAGCAGCAGGTCGCCGAGGCCCGGGATGACGAACACCCGCTCGACCACGACGGCGCCGATGAGCAGCGTGGCGAGCTGCAGGCCGAGCACGGTCACCACGGGGATGGAGGCGTTGCGCAGACCGTGCCGCCACAGCGCGCCCATCCGGCCCCGGCCCTTGGCGCGGGCGGTGCGCAGGTAGTCCTCGCGCATCACGTCGAGCACGGCGCTGCGCACGTAGCGGGTGAGCACGGCGCCCTGCACGAGGCCGAGCGACAGCCAGGGCAGCACCAGACCGCGCAGCCACGCGGCGGGGTCCTCGGCGAACGGTACGTACCCGCCGGAGGGCAGCGCCTGCGCCTGCACGGCGAAGACGAACACCAGCAGGATGCCCGCCAGGAACGCCGGGACGGCGATGCCGACCTGGCTGGCGGCGCTGATGGCCGCGCCGAGCGGGTCGCGGTGGTGGACGGCGGCGAACGTGCCCACCGGCACCGCGATGAGCAGCGCGATGAGCATGCCGCCGAGCACGAGCACGGCCGTCACGCCGAGCCGGTCGGCGATCTGCTCGCCGACGGGCGAGGTGGTGACGTAGGAGGTGCCGAAGTCGCCCTGGAGCAGCCCGCCGAACCAGTCGAGGAACTGGACGACGGGCGGCCGGTCGGTGCCGAACTCGGTGCGCAGCCGTGCCACCGCCTCGGGCGTGGCGTTGACGCCGAGCGCGATCTCGGCCGGGTCGCCGGGCAGCACCGCCATGAACGCGAAGACGACCACCCCGGCGACGGCGGTGCTCGCCAGGAGCACCGCCAGCCGCTTGAGCAGGTAGAGGATCACTGCTTGGCGAGCCCGGTGAAGTCGAAGGACTCGGAGATGGCGTTCTTGGGCAGGCCGGTGACGCCCTTCTCGGCCACGATCAGGTTGGGGAAGAGGAACAGCCAGTCGGCCGCGGCGTCGTCGGACAGCAGCTTGGCGGCCTTCTTGAGTTCGTCGGTCTGCTGCTGCTCGGTGCCCTCGTCGGCGGAGGCGAGCAGCTTGCCGAACTCGGGGTTGTCGTAGCGGAAGTAGTACGACTTGTCGGCGAATATCCTCATGTCGCGGGGTTCGATGTGGTTGATGATGGACAGGTCGTAGTCGGCCTGCTTGAACACCACGTCCAGCCACCGGGCGGGGAACTCCAGCGGCTCGATGTCGGCCGTGATGCCGACCTGGGCGAGCTGCGACTTGACGACCTGCGCGGAAGCCACCGCGTAGGGCAGGTTGGGGATGCGCATCTTGACGGTGTAGGTCTTGCCGCCGAGCAGTGCCTTGGCCTTGGCGACGTCGTAGGGGTAGTCGCCGGTGCGGTCCTCGTACCAGGGATCGGTGGGCGACACCATCGAGCCGATCGGCTGGCCGCGGCCGGCCCAGGCGGTGTCGAGCAGCGCCTTGTGGTCGATGGCGTGGCGGACGGCCTGGCGCACCTTCTTGTCGTCGAACGGGGCGCGGCCGTTGTTCATGGACAGCACCACCTCGCCGTTGGTGGTGCCCTCGACCGTCTGGAAGCGGTTGGGGTCGGCGAACTGCTGCAGCGACTCGGGCGCCTGGACGTTGGAGATGACGTCGATGCCGCCGGTCAGCAGCGCGTTGTTCATGGCCGTGGCGTCCTTGAAGTACTTCAGCGTGACGGCCGGGAGGGCGGGCTTGGTGCCCCAGTACTTCGGGTTGGCGTCGAGCCGGATGGAGTCGCCGCGCTTCCACGCGGCGAGCTGGTAGGGGCCGGTGCCGACGGGCTTGTTGGCCAGGTCGGCGACCCCGGTGCGGCTGAACATCGCGCCGAGGCGGGTGGCCAGCGCGTAGAGGAAGCCGTTGCTGGGCCGCTTCAGCGTGACGACGGCCGTCGTGTCGTCCTTCTTCTCGACCTTGTCGACGACGTCGAACTGCGACTTGATCTTCAGCTTCCAGTCCGACGTGACCCGGCCGAGGGAGAAGACGACGTCGTCGGCGGTGAAGGGCGCGCCGCTGGTGAAGGTGACGTTCGGGCGAAGGGTGAAGGTGTAGGTCTTGCGGTCCGGGGAGACCTCCCACTTCTCGGCCAGCAGCGGCTGGACCGTGCCGTCCTGTCCGAGCTTGACCAGCCCCTCGTAGACGTTGACCAGCAGCGCCTGCGGGATGGCGGCGCCCTCGGTCGAGGTGAAGTCGAGGTTGGCCGGCTCGGCCACGAACCCGACCGCCAGCGACTCGGCCTTCGCCGTCCCGCCTCCGCCGCCGGAGCCGCCACCGCAGGCGGCGGTTCCTATCAGGAGACCGCCCAGGGCGATCCAGATACCGATACGCCTCATGTCCCAAGCCTCCTGGCTAGTGCACTGGTCTGACCAGTAGGCTACGCACATTGCCAGTCCGCGACGGCTCAGGTCAAGGGGGCTTACATGGGTGGTCCACGCTTCGAGCCGGTGCGCACCGTACGCGCCTACGAACGGATCGTGGAGCAGATCGAGGAGGCCATCGAGAGCGGCGCGCTCGGCCCCGGCCGGCGGCTGCCCAGCGAGCGCGACCTCATGGGGCAGTTCTCGGTGAGCCGGTCCACGGTGCGCGAGGCGCTGCGGGTGCTCCAGGCGCGCGGCCTGGTCCGGTCCCGGCCGGGCGATCCGAACGGCGCCGAGGTGCTCCCGTTCACCCCGGCCGCGCTGCACAAGTCGATGACGACGCTGGCCCGGGTGCAGGGGCTGTCGCTGGCGGAACTGGTCCAGTTCCGCATGGTGCTCGACTCCTCGGCCAACCTGCTGGCGGCGCGGCTGCGCACCGACGAGCAGCTCGCGGAGATGGACGCGGCGATCGACCGGATGCGCGAGGCGGTCGAGACCGGCTACGACGAGTTCAGCGCGGCCGACGTGGCCTTCCACGACGCGGTGGCGCGGGCCAGCCGCAACAAGCTCATCCAGATCTCCACCGAGGTGGTCCGCTCGATCGTGCTCGACCTGATCTCCGGCAGGATCGCCGAGGCGGACGACCGGGTGGCGCTGATGCGGCAGAGCATCCGCCACCACGAGGAGGTGCTGGCCGCGGTCCGCACCGGCGACGGCCCGCTCGCGGCCCGGTTGTCGCGGCGCACCATGTACGACTACTACGCGGGATACGTGCCGGCCGGCGAGCGCGCGGCGCTGCGCGCCCTGCTGGAGTAGCCCTGCTGGAGTAGCCCTGCCGGCATGGCCCGGCGCCGGTGGCCGGAATCCGGCGGTCTTCGGCAGTGATCGATCTCGACCGGCCCCGGCGCGCCTGGCACGCTGGCTAGCCGCCGTACCGGCGCGCGGCCGTCGCCGTGCGGCCGGCACACGGATCCGGCTTGGGGGGACGGATGGCGAAGTGGACGAGATCGGGGCTCGGCGTGACGGTCCTGGCGGTGCTGGCCGCCGGCTGCGGCGTGGTGCTTCCCCAGGCCCAACCCTCCCCCTCGGCCACCCCGGCCCGCGTACGGTCGTCGGCCGCACCGTCATCGACGCCGCCCGGCGAGCACGTCGCCGCGACGTCCACTGCGACGTCCACCCCGACGTCCACCGCGACCGCCGGGGCCGCCGCCCTGAAGGCCCCGGCCGACCCCTGCCGGGTGCTGAGCGCCCGGACCCGGCTGAGGATCAGGATGCCGAAGGCGACGAGGAACCGGCGTGACGTCGCGTGCGCGTGGACCAACGAGCCGGGCACGGCTCCGCCGTTCGTCCTCCGGGACCTGAAGATCTCCTACACCACGGGCCTGGCGGGCCTGGCCTTCACCGAGGAGGAGGCCAGAATGACCTTCGCGACCCGGCGGCGGAACGACTACCGTCAGCCCAGCGTCTTCGGCGGCGCCCCGTCGGTGAAGGGCGTGATCCGGCAGGTCGGCACCGCCAGGTCGGGCGAGCACTTCGACGAGGGCTACTACGTGTACTACGTCTACCAGGTGGCCGCCGCCAGGCGGGGCGAGGGCCGGGCGGTCCTGCGCAAGGGCAACGTCGTCGTCTCGATCACCGCGAGCGGCGCCGACATCCCCACCCGCAGGGTCCGCGACGGCAGGCCCGCCGGCAACGCGACCGTCCAGACGCTCATCGACGCCGTCGCCCCGCAGGCGCTCGCCGCCGCCCGCTGACACCGCCCCGCACGCGCTCGCCGCCGGGCTCAGGCCCGGTCGCCCGCCGCGTCGCGCGGTCGCACTCCTCGCGTGCTCTCCCTGGTCATGAGCCGGTACGCGGCATGCACCTCCCGCGGGGGCCGGTCGGTGCGGCCCTCGATCCGCTGCTTGAGCAGGTCCACCGCGATCCCGGCCAGCTGCGCCTTGTCGGGGGCGACCGTGGTCAGGGTGGGCGTGGAGAAGCGGCCGTCCTCGATGTCGTCGAACCCGGCCACCGCGATGTCCTGCGGTATCCGCAGCCCCGCGGCGAGGATCGTCCGCATCGCCCCCAGCGCCAGCAGGTCGTTGAAGCAGAACACCGCGTCGGGCCGGGCCTCCAGCAGGGCCGCCATCGCGGCGGCGCCCTCCGCCCGGCGGTAACGCTCGACCTTGGCCACCGTCTCGGGCAGCGCGTGCGCGGCCAGGGACTCGCGGTATCCGGCCAGGCGGGGCGGGGCCGTGCCGCTGATGGAGTTGTCCTGGGCGCCGAGGGCGGCGATCCGGCCGCGGCCGAGGCCGATGAGGTGGTCGGTGACGTCACGGGCGGCGCGGACGTTGTCGACCGCGACGTGGTCGGCCGGGCCGCCGTGGATGCGCTCGCCCAGCAGGACGAGGGCCGTGTCGTCCGTACGGGCGGCCAGCTCGTCGGCGCCGATCGCGATGGGGCTGAGGATGAGCCCGTCGACGCGATGCCTGCGCACCCCGTCGAGGACCTGCCGCTCGCGGTCCAGGCTGCCCCCGGTCTGCTCGATGATCACCAGCCAGCCCACCTCGGCGGCGGCGTCGATGATGAACCGCGACAGCTCGGCGAAGTAGGGGGCGTCGAGCTCGGGCAGGGCCAGCGCGATCACGCCGGTGCGGCCCTGCCGCAGGTTGCGCGCCGACAGGTTGGGGCGGTAGTCGAGCTGGGAGAGCGCGTGCTCCACCTTCGCCCGGGTGGCGGGCGACACGTGGGCGTATCCGTTGACCACGTTGGAGACCGTCTTCACCGACACGCCGGCCAGGCGCGCGACGTCGCGCAGGCTCGCTCCCATCCGCACTCACCTCCCAAAGGTCGCACGGCTCGCCTGCCGCACACGGTTCGACGCCGTCGATCGTAACGCCCCGGTATCGGCCGCCGGGACACCCATTTACAACGTTGAAGCAACGTTGTATCAATACCTCCACGAAACGTCGCGTTAACAGTGAGGTTGTTGTCTTGGCGACCACCGCTCGTCTCACCCTGGATCCCTCCTTCCGTATCGGGCCCGTCGAACCCCGGCTCTTCGGGTCGTTCGTCGAGCACATGGGCCGGTGCGTGTACACCGGCATCCACGAACCGGGTCACCCCCTGGCCGACGCCGACGGGCTGCGCACCGACGTGCTGCGGCTGGTCCGCGAGCTGGGGGTGACGGTCGTCCGCTATCCCGGGGGGAACTTCGTCTCCAACTACCGCTGGGAGGACGGCGTCGGCCCGGTCGGGGACCGGCCCGCGCGGCTGGACCTCGCCTGGCGCAGTCTGGAGGACAACCGGTTCGGCCTGAACGAGTTCATGGCCTGGGCCGCGAAGGCCGGCGTGGAGCCGATGATGGCGCTCAACCTGGGCACGCGCGGCGTGGCAGAGGCGCTGGACCTCGTGGAGTACACCAACCACCCGGGCGGCACCCGCATGTCCGACCTGCGGCGGGCGCACGGCGTGGACAAGCCGCACGACGTCCGGCTCTGGTGCCTGGGCAACGAGCTCGACGGCCCCTGGCAGATGGGGCACAAGACCGCGGCCGAGTACGGCCGGCTCGCCGCCGAGACGGCGCGGGCGCTCAAGCGCTTCGACCCGAACCTGTCCCTGGTGGCCTGCGGCAGCTCCAACAGCGGCATGCCGACGTTCGCCGCCTGGGAGGCCGAGGTGCTGGAGGCCGCCTACGACCTGGTCGACTACATCTCGCTGCACGCCTACTACGACCCCTCCGACGGCGACGTCGACTCGTTCCTGGCCAGCGGCGCCGACATGGACCACATGATCCGCTCGATCGCCGCCACCGCCGACCACGTGGGCGCGAAGCTGCGCAGCGGCAGGCGGCTCAAGCTCTCCTTCGACGAGTGGAACGTCTGGTACCAGAGCCGGTTCCACGGCGAGTCCTCCCTGGAGTGGAGCGAGCACCCCCGGCTGATCGAGGACACCTACGACGTCACCGATGCCGTGGTGGTCGGCAGCCTGCTCATCACGCTGCTGCGCAACGCCGACCGGGTCGGCGTCGCCTGCCTGGCCCAGCTCGCCAACGTGATCGCGCCCATCCGGACCGAGCCGGGCGGGCCCGCGTGGCGGCAGAGCATCTTCCACCCGTTCGCGCTGACCGCCCGGCACGCCCGCGGAGAGGTGCTGCGGGTCGAGCCCGACTGCGCGACGATCCCGACCGCCAAGTACGGCGAGGCGCCCGCGCTCTGGGCGACGGCCACCCACGACGCGGCGACCGGGGAGATCTCGCTGTTCGTCGTCAACCGCGACCGGCACGGCCCGTGCGCGCTGGAGATCGCCCTGCCCGCCGGGCTGCGCCCGGTGGAGCACCTGGAACTGGCCGACGACGACCTGTCGGCCGCCAACACCGCCGACGCCCCCGACCGCGTCGTCCCCCGGGCCGGAACCGGGCTCAGCCAGGCGGAACGCCGGGTCACCCTGACGCTTCCACCCGTTTCTTGGAGTATTGTCCGCTTCGCTCCCAGCGTCCCGTAGGAGACACCATGAGCACTTCCCTTTCCCGCCGCTCCTTCCTCGGCCTGTCCGGCGCCGTGGGACTGACCGCCGCCCTGACCGCCTGCGGGGGCGGCACCAAGATCGGCGCCGGGTCGTCCGCACCGGCCTCGGCCGCGCCGACCTTCTCCGGCGGGGAGTACACCGGTCCCAAGGTCACGCTGGACTACTGGAACGGGTTCACCGGCGGCGACGGCCCGCACATGCGGGCGATGCTGGAGGCGTTCAACAAGGAGTTCGCCGGGCGCATCGAGGTCCGCAACGTCACCCGGCGCTGGGAGGACCTCTACCCCGCCATGCCGACGGCCATCGCCGCCGGCAAGGGCCCCGACGTGGCGGTCATCCACAACGACTGGGTGGGCACCTTCGCCGCCCGGCGGACGCTGCTGCCGCTGGACGACGTCGTGTCGGCGCTCTCCCTGAGCGAGTCGGACTTCATCCCCGCCGTCTGGAACGCCGGCGTCTACCAGGGCAAGCGCTACAGCGTGCCGCTCGACGTGCACAGCCTCGGCGACTACTGGAACCGGTCCCACCTGGAGAAGATCGGGCTGAGCGAGGCCCCCGCCGACCGGGCCGGGTACGAGGACGCGCTCGCGCAGCTGAAGAAGGCCGGGATCGCCCACCCGTTCTGGATGCCGAACAAGTGGCCCGCCCACCTGATGTTCATGAGCCTGCTCTGGCAGCACGGCGGGGAGCTCTACAGCGACGACGGCACGCGGGCCCTGTGGGGGTCCGAGCCGGGCGTGCGAGCGCTGAGCTGGATGGTCGGGCAGATCGACAAGGGCTTCAGCCCCGCGCAGGTCGCCCAGGACAGCCAGTACGCCGCCTTCAAGAACGACAAGGTCAGCTTCACCTGGGACGGCATCTGGCAGATCAACGACCTGAAGACGAACGCCAGATCGCTGCAGTGGGGCCTCGGCCCGATCCCGAACATCGGCGGCTCGGCGGCGGTGTGGAGCTCCTCCCACAACTTCGTGATGACCTCCCAGGCCGGCAAGGATCCGCACAAGGTCCAGGCGGCCAAGTTCTTCGTCGACCACATGGGCCGCCTGTCCACCGAGTGGGCCAGGGCCGGCATGATCCCGGCCCGCAACTCCGCCCGGCAGGACCCCTCGGTCGCCGACCTGCCGCAGATCAGACTGGCCGCCGACCTGGACGCCTTCCACTTCCTGCCGCCGCTGCCGGGCGTCGGCGACGTGCAGTCCAAGGCCCTGGAGCTGGCGGTGGCCAAGGCCGTGCTGAAGCAGGCGTCCCCGAGCGAGGCGCTGAAGGAGGGCGTCGCGACGGCGGACAAGCTGCTCGCCGAGAACAAGCGGAAGTACGGACAGTGAGCCTGCTGACCCGGGCGCGTGACCTGCCCGGCGCCGCGGAGCCCGGCAGGTCCGCCACGCGGACCCCGCGGATGCGGCCCTGGACGCCGTACGCCTTCCTGGCCCCCTACCTCACGCTGTTCGCCGTCTTCATGCTGCTGCCGATCGCGTTCGGCGGCTGGACGAGCCTGCACGAGTGGGACATCAACCTCCCGGCCAAGCCGTTCGTCGGCCTGCAGAACTACGCCGACCTGTTCGACCCGGCCAGTGTGGACGGGGCGCGCTTCTGGACGGCGATGCGGGCGACCGGGATCTTCACCGTGGCCTCGGTCCCGCTGCTGATCGTGCTGCCCCTGCTCGTGGCTCTGCTGATGAACGGCCGGTTCAGGGGGCGCAACCTCTACCGGGCCGTCTACTTCGCCCCCTACGTGCTGGGCGTCGCGGTGGTCGGGCTCGTCTGGCGGTTCCTGCTGGACGGCAACATCGGTCTGGTCAACCATTACCTGGGCCTGGACGTGCAGTGGACCACCGACGTGCCGGCCGCCTGGGTCGCCCTGGTCGGGGTGACGGTCTGGTGGACGCTGGGCCTGAACTCGGTCATCTTCCTCGCGGGCCTGCAGGACATCCCGCGCGAGCTGCACGAGGCGGCGATGGTCGACGGCGCCTCGGCCTGGCACCGGTTCCGCGCGGTGACGCTGCCCGGGCTGCGGCCGGTGACGGTCTTCGTGGTCAACGCCACGATCCTGGCCTCGGCCAACATGTTCGGCCAGTCCTACCTGATCACCGGAGGCGCTCCCGCCGACCAGACCAAGACGGCGATCTACCTCATCGCCGAGACGGGTCTGCGCCAGTTCGACATGGGCACCGCGTCGGCCATGAGCTTCGTCCTGGCCGGGTGCCTCATGGTCGTCAGCGCCCTCGTCTTCGGCGCCTTCAGGGAAAGGAGCAAGCCGTGACCCGGGACGCGCGCGGCCTGCGGCGGGCCCTGCTCCACCTGGTCCTCGTCGTGCTGGCGGCGCTCTATCTCAGCCCGCTGGTGTACATGGTCTCCACCTCGTTCAAGACTCGGGAGAGCGCCGGGTCGACCGAGCCGGCGTGGATTCCCGACCCGGTCACCACCGGCGCCTACCGCGACATCCTCGGCAGCGCCGACAGCCCCGTCATCACGTGGTTCGCCAACAGCCTCGTCGCGGCCACCGGGCACGCCGCCCTGGTCCTGGTCACGGCGGCGCCCGCCGCCTACGCGCTGGCCCGGCTCCGGTTCCGGGGACGCGGCGTGATCTTCACGGCGATCGTGGCGACGTTGTTCGTGCCGCCGGTCGTGCTGCTGATCCCCAACTTCCTGATCGTCAACGAGCTGTCCTGGGTGGACAGCCTGCCCGCCGTGATCGTCCCCGCGGCGGCGGGCGCGTTCGGGGTGTTCTTCCTGCGGCAGTTCTTCCTGACCCTGCCGGCCGAGCTGGAGGAGGCGGCCGAGCTGGACGGGTGCGACCGGTGGCGGATCTTCGTGGCCATCGCGCTCCCGCTGGCCCGGCCGGCCCTGGTGACCCTGTTCCTGCTGTCGTTCCTGACGAACTGGAACGACTTCCTGTGGCCGCTCTACGTGCTGCTCAGCCCCGAGTCGCTCACCCTGCCGGCGGGCCTCGGCAACTTCCAGAGCGCCAACAGCATCCGTTA
Source organism: Nonomuraea muscovyensis (assembly GCF_014207745.1). Taxonomy (NCBI): domain Bacteria; kingdom Bacillati; phylum Actinomycetota; class Actinomycetes; order Streptosporangiales; family Streptosporangiaceae; genus Nonomuraea; species Nonomuraea muscovyensis. Next base: position 179,625 of record NZ_JACHJB010000005.1, on the reverse strand, counting down.
CGACCTGCTGATGGCCGGCGCGGTGATCGCCAGCCTGCCGGTGATCGCCCTCTACCTGATCGCCCAGCGCTGGGTGATCGAGGGGATCTCCCGCTCGGGTCTGAAGGGTTGACCGGCCCGGCCGCCTCGGGACGCGGCGCGGCGGCTCGGGTGGTCCGGGGCGGTCAGCGGTCGAAGGCGTGGCGGTAGGCGCGCGGCGAGAGGCCGTGGCGCCTGGCGAAATGCGCGCGCAGGACTCCGCCGGTGCGGAAGCCGACCTGCTGGGCGACCTCGTCGACGGACAGCCCGGTGGTCTCCAGCAGTTCCTCCGCCCGGTCGAGCCGCTGGGCGGACAGCCAGGCGTGCGGGGTGGTGCCGGTGAGCTCCCGGAAGCGGCGGGCGAACGTGCGCGGGCTCATCAGCGCCCGCTCGGCCAGGTCCTTGACGGTCAGCGGCTGCCGGAGCCGGTCACGCGCCCACGCGAGCGTGTCTCCCAGGCGGGCGTCGTCGGCCGCGGCGCGGGGCACGACATCGGTCTCGGCCGTGGCCGGGACGTAGTGCGACTCGCCGCTGTCGCGCCGGGGCGCGACCATGCCCTCCCGGGCCACGACGTTGGCCACGGCGGTGCCGTGTTCGCGGCGCAGCAGGTACAGGCACATGTCGATGCCCGCGGTCACGCCGGCGCCGGTGACGACGCGGCCCTGGTCGACGTAGAGCGCCCCGGTGTCCACGGTGATCGACGGATGCTCCCGGGCCAGCTCGCCGGCCAGCAGCCGGTTGGTGGCGGCCCGGTGACCGTCGAGCAGGCCGGTGGCGGCCAGCAGGACCGTCCCGCTGCAGTAGGCGGTGACGAGGGCGCCGCGGCCGTAGGCGCCGGTGATCGCGTGGACGGCGCGGGCGGACGGGACGAGCGGGCGGGAGTCGGTGGGCAGCACGATGACCAGGTCCGCGCCGGCCATCGCCTCGGCGTCGTGCTCGACCCGCATGAGCAGGCCGAGATCGGTGCGCAGGGCGCCGGTCCGGTCGGCGCAGACGGAGAAGTCGATCGGGGGCAGGCCGAGGGAGGACCGGTCGGCGAAGATGTTGCTCACCGCGCTCAGGCCGAACGAGCTGACCCCGGGCCGGGCGTAGGCCACCACCGATCTGAAGGGGGTCCGCGCGCGACCGGCGGGCGGGCTCGGCGGCCGGGCGGGCTCGTCACGCCGTTGGTGCGGGCAGAACGGCCTCGTGGGTGACAGCAGTGACGATCCGTGAACGCTCAACGCCCGCATCCCCTTCCCCCCGAACGACACCTGCGGCAGGACCCGGCCGTCCGGCCCCTGATCCGGCGATCCGTCATCGGGCGACCATGCCACCCCTTCCTGTCGTCCCGGTGTCGTTCCGCTGTCGCCCCGCCCGGCCGGGGCGCCGCGCGGACGCCAGGTTCGCCGGTCAGCCGCGGGGACGCGGGCGACTTTCAAGTTCTTTGAACTGTGCGCTCCGGCCGCCGGGCCGTTGCAGGGTGAGGGGTATGGGGATGCGCTTCGGTCTACTGGGGGCCTTCGAGGTGACGCGGGACGGCGTGCCGGTGGCTGTCCCGGCGGTCAAACAGCGGATCGCGCTGGCCACCTTGCTGCTGCGGGCCAACCAGCACGTCTCGTTCGATCAGCTCGCCGAGCGCATGTGGGACGGCCGGGAGGCTCCCGACGACGCGCGGGCAGCGGTCCAGACGCACATCGCGAGGTTGCGGCGGACGCTGCTCGACCGCGGCGCCCGCCCACGGCTGATCCACACGCGGGAGGAGGGCTACAGCATCGAGCTGGCCACCGACGATCTCGACGTCACCGCCTTCCTCGACCTCGTCGGCCGCGCCGAACGAGCCGGCCGGGCCGGCGACGTCACGGCCGAGGAGAGCCTGCTCCGGCGGGCGCTGGCGTTGTGGCGCGGGCCCGCCCTGGTCGACGTCCCGTCGGACGCGCTGCACCGCGACCACGTGCCGGCGCTCGACGAGCGGCGGGCGCGGGCGCTGGAGCGCCGGTTCGACCTCGGGCTGCGGGCCGGGCTCCACGACGAGCTCGTCGTGGAGCTCAAGGACGCCACCGCCGCGCACCCGCTGCGCGAACGCCTGTGGGCCCAGCTCATGCTCGCCCTGCACCGGTCCGGCCGCCAGGCCGAGGCGCTCCAGAGCTACCGCGCCGTCAGCCGGCTGCTGCGCGAGGAGCTGGGCGTCGATCCGGGTGAGGAGCTGCTGCGGCTGTACCGCGAGATCCTCGCCGGCGCCCCCGGCCCGTCCCCCTCCCCGTCCCCGTCTCTCTCCCCGGAGGGCCCCACGTCCCCGAGCGCCGCCGCCACCCCGGCGGACCCCACGCGGCCGGACACCGCCGCCTCCCCTGCCGGCCCCGCCCGGCCGGACACCGCCGCTCCCCCCGGGCCCGGCCCGCGGCCGCGGCAGCTCCCCGCCGGCATCGCCCCCTTCACCGGGCGCCTCGCCCAGCTCGCGGCCCTGGACGAGCTGCTCTCCGAAGCCGGCGGCGGGGCCCCGCGGCCGGTCGTCATCGACGGCACAGGAGGGGTGGGCAAGACCGCGCTGGCCGTCCACTGGTCGCGCCTGGTCCAGGACCGCTTCCCCGACGGGCAGCTGTACCTCGACCTGCGCGGCTTCGGGCCCGGCGCCCCGCTCGATCCCGCCGCCGCCCTGGAGACGCTGCTGCGGGCGCTGGACGTGCCGGCCGAGCGGATCCCCGCCGAGCCGGACGCGCGCTCGGCGCTGTGGCGCAGCGAGCTGGCCGGCCGCCGCCTGCTGATCCTCCTGGACAACGCCCGTGACGAGGCGTCGGTGCGGCCGCTGCTGCCGGGCGGGCGGTCCCTGGTGCTCATCACGAGCCGCAACCAGCTGCGCGGCCTGGCCGCGCGCGAGGGAGCGCACCGCGTCACCGTCGGCGTCTTCTCCCCCGAGGAGACCCACGCGCTGCTGTCCTCCGTCCTCGACGCCGATCGGCTCCGGGCGGACCCCCGGGCGGAGGCGGAGCTGGGCGAGCTGTGCGCCCGCCTGCCGCTGGCGTTGCGGATCGCGGCGGCCAACCTCGGCGCCGACCCGCACCTGAGCCTCGCCGACTACGTGACCGAGCTGCGCGAGGGCAACCGGCTCTGCGCCCTGGAGGCGGGCGACGACCAGGCGGCCGCCATGCGGGCGACCTTCGAGCTGTCCTACACCGCGCTGCCGGAGCGGGGACGCCGGCTGTTCCGCCTGCTCGGACTGGTGCCCGGCGGGAGTTTCACGCCGGGCGCCACGGCCGCGCTGGCCGGCTGCCCGACGGCAGAGGCGAGGCAGGAGCTGACCAGGCTCGCCGCCTCCCACCTGATCCATGCCGACGGCCCCGGCCGCTACTGCTTCCACGACCTGCTGCGCCTGTACGCCGCCGACCGCGCGGCCGCCGATGAGGAACCCGTCGAGCTGCGGCGGGCGAGGCGGCGCCTGCAGGACTGGTACCTGCGCAGCGCCACCGCCGCCGCCCGGCTGCTGCACCCCCACTGGGTACGGCTGCCGCCCGCGCCGCCGGAGCCGGGCGTGACACCCGTGGCGTTCGGCGGCGAGGAGAGCGCGGCGGCCTGGCTGGACGCCGAGCACGCCAACCTGGTCGCGATGATCCGCGACGTGCGGGCCCACGGTCCCGGTGAGCCGGCGTGGCGGCTGACGGACGCGCTGCGCGGCCACTTCTGGATGAGCAGGCGCATGGACGACTGGCTCGGCTGCGCCGCGGTCGCCCTGTCCGCCGCGCGGGCCGAGGGCGACCCGGCCGCCCAGGCGGTGATCCAGCTCAGCCTGGCCAACGCCCACATGCACCAGGACCGGCTCGAACAGGCGACGGCGCTCTACACCCGCGCCCTGTCGCTCACGGAGGAGGCCAGGTGGCTCGACTGCCGGGCCTCCGCCCTCGGCGGGCTGGCCCTCGCCCGGCTGCGCCTCGGGTATCCGCGGCAGGCGGTCGAGCCGCTCGAGGAGGCCCTCGCCCTGTCCCGGCGCACCGGCAACGCTCGCGGGCAGGAGGCGTACCTCAACAACCTCGCGCACACCCACCGCCAGCTCGGCCGGCTGGAGCAGGCCCTCGACCACCTCAGGCCGATCCTGGACGCGGCCACGGACAATCCCGTCATCGCCTGCAACGTGGGAGAGGTCTGCCACAGCCTGGGGCGACTGGGTGAGGCGGCCGGCCACCTGACGCGCGGCGTCTCGCTCAGCCGCCAGAGCGGTGACCGCGCGATGGAGGCCGAGTGCCTGATCGTGCTGGCGGCCGTGCACCACGACCTCGGGCACGACGCCGAGGCGCTGCTGCTCGGCGGCGAGGCCCTGGCGATGAGCCGAGACCTGGGCGACCGCATCCTGCAGGCCGGCGCGCTGAACGTCCTCGGCGCGGTCCACCACGGCCACGGCCGGCACCGCGAGGCGCTGGAGGTCCACCAGCAGGCGCTCCAGGCGACCAAGCAGGGCGGCAACCGCTATCCCGAGGTCGTCAGCCTCATCGGCCTGGCCGGCGCCGCCAGGGCCCTCGGCCGCCTGGAGGACGCCGCGGCGCACGCCGAGCGGGCCCGCGCGACGGCCAGCGACCGCTCGTTCCGGATGCTCGAAGGGCTCGCCCTGACCGCCGTCGCGCAGACCTGGCTCGCGCGCGGCGCCGCCTCCGAGGCCGCCGCGCAGGCGAGGCTGGCCGTCGCGGCGCACCGCGAGAGCGGCCACCGGCTCGGCGAGGCGCGGGCGCTCCGCGTCCTGTGCGACGCGCTGTGCGAGGAGGAGGGCGTCGCCGCCGCGGTGCCGTACCGGCGCACGGCGCTGTTGCTGTTCTCCGAGATCGGCAGCCGCGAGGCCGGCTCGCCGACCCCCGCGACGGCCTCCGGCGGTCACCCGGCCGGGCAGGTGTGCGACCTGGAGTCGCTCTGCGGGGAGTGACCCGGCTGCGCCGGGCCCCGCGCCATCCCTCACCTTGGCAAATGAGGGCGAACGGGACGCTTTCCCGCTCTGACACGGTGTATCTTGCAGCATGACGCACGAGGACTCTGACGGGCTTGCCGAGGCGTTCCTGCGTGAGCCCCGTCGCTACACCAGCCACCAGGTCGCCCACATGGCCGGGGTGCCGGTCTACCGTGCGCGCCGGTTCTGGCGGGCGCTGGGGTTCCCGAACGTCGCCGACGACGCGGTCGAGTTCACCGACTCCGACGTCGAGGCGCTCAAGACGCTCGTCGGCATGGTCAGCGACGGCGTCTACGACGAGGAGCACATGCTGCTCACGGCGCGTTCGCTGGGCAGGGCGACGGCGCGGCTGGCCGAGTCGCAGGCGCAGCTCGGCGCCGAGACGCTCGACCAGGCGGGCGTGCCGCTGTCGGAGCGGTCCAAGGCGTGGCGCAGGCGGGCCGACCGGGTCGTCCCGCCGCTCGCGCGGCTGCTCGTCTACTCCTGGCAGCGGCAGCTCGCCGCCGCGGCGGGCCGCATGGCCGACCAGGACCACGCCGCGGTACGGCTCGCGGTGGGGTTCGCCGACCTGGTCGGGTTCACCCGGCTGAGCAGGCAGATCACCGAGCGGGAGCTCGCCGAGCTGGTCGACCACTTCGAGGGCCGCTCGGCCGACGTCGTCACCTCGTCCGGGGGGCGGGTGGTCAAGACGCTCGGCGACTCGGTGCTGTTCGTCTCCGGCAAGGCACACGAGACGGCCGAGATCGGGCTGCGGCTCATCGAGACGCACGCCAAGGTGCGGAACATGCCGCAACTGCGGGTGGGCATGGCCGCCGGGCCGGTGATCTGGCGGATGGGCGACGTGTTCGGCACCACGGTGAACCTCGCCAGCCGCCTGACGGCGCTCGCCAACCCGGGCACGATCCTCGCCGACCCGGAGATGGCCGAGGAGCTGGAGGGTGACCGGGCGTTCGAGCTGCGGCCGGTCAACCGCCTCTCGGTGCGCGGCCTGGGCGAGCTGGCCCCGTTCACGATCACCCGGGCCGGCCGCGCCACCACCTGACCGCGCCCTCGCTCTTCCGGCCACCTGCCGCCTTCACCCGCGCGCATCCCCTCCGGCTGCCCCGCCGTCTTCACGCGGGCGCCCTTTCCGGTCCTCCGACCGGCCGGGCAACCCGGGGGCGGCGCCGATGCGTCACTACCGGCAGTGGCCCCGGACATCCGGGGCCACGCGGCTGGATGTGGTTGAGCGGGCGCCGGCAGAAGCGCCGACAGGAGGCATCAGGTGGCAGATCGGGCGATATATCAGGACTTCGTGCTCGCGCGGTCCGACCTGCTGTTACGCACGGCCTACCTGCTGACCCGGGACTGGGCCCTCGCGGAGGACCTGCTGCAGGAGTCGCTGGCCAAGGCTTGGTTCGCCTGGCCGGGCATCGACGAGCCGGAGGCGTACGTCCGCCGGGTGCTCGTGACCACCTATACGTCGTGGTGGCGGCGCAGGTGGCGCCGCGAGCTGCCCAGCGCCGACCTGCCCGACGCACCGACCGGCGACGACGTCGCCGGGGTCGGCGAGCGGGAGGCGCTGTGGCGGGCCGTGGGCCGGCTGCCCGCCAAGCAGCGCGCCGTGGTCGTGCTGCGCTTCTACGAGGACCTGGCGGTGGCCGAGGTGGCCCGGCTGATGGGCTGCAACCCCGGCACGATAAAGAGCCAGACCGCCAAGGCGCTGGCCAAGCTGCGCGTGGACGAGTCGATCGTGAAGGAGCTGCACCGGTGACCGTACAAGATCTGCGTGATGTGCTGCGCGAGCACGGCGACGGCCCCGCGCCGGCCAACCCCACCCGCCCCGACCAGGTGCGGGCCCGCATCCGCCGGATGCGGCGGCGCCGGCGCGCCGTCATGGTCGCCGGCGCGGGGGCGGCCGTGACGACGGTCGCCGCACTGGGCTTCGCCTTCCTTCCCGGTACGGCGGCTGCTCCCCGGCCCGCCGACGACACCGCGGTCGTGCCGACCTCCGCGGACGCGCCCGAGCTGCCCGAGTCGTTCACCTCGGCCGACGGAGCCGAGTACCGGCGACTGGACCTGGTCTCCCTCGCCAGGACGGGCCCCAGGAAGGCCACGGTCACGATCCCCGTGACCGGCAGGCCGCTCGACGTGGCCGTCACCTGCGCCGGGTCCACGAGGGCCGCCAGCCCCAAGATCAGTATCGGCCGCAGGCCCGTGACCGCCGGCGTGTTCTGCCGGCCGGGCAGACAGCTCGTCGCACTGCCCGTGCCGGCGGGCGGCGCGAAGGAGGCCACCGTCACCTTCGACACGACGACCCATGGCACGGCCTGCACGCGCGAGAAGCCGGGCGGTCCGTGCCGGCCGGTGAAGGAGGAGCGGGGCGACTGGTCGCTGGCCGTGTACGAGTGGACGCCGCCGGCCCAGCCGGTCGAGCCGGAGGCGCCGCGGCCGCTTCCCCGCCGCGCCGGCGCGTTCGAGCTGGCGGAGTCCCGGTCGGGCACCTGGCCACGCGAGTCCTCCGTCACGTTCCGGGTGCGCGGGGACGGCCGGCCGATCGGCGTCGACCAGATCTGCACCGGCGACCTGGCCGACCGGCTGGAGTTCCGATACGAGTTGAACGGCCGGGACACGGGCGCCAGCAGCTCGTGCGGCGTGTGGAAGCGGGGCGCGTTCCCGTCGGCGATCAAGGAGTTCGCCGTGCCGAAGGGCCGGTCGGCGACCATCACGGTGAAGGCGTCGATGCGGGCCGAGGCCCCCGACCGGCTCGTCCGCTGGTCGGTCGGCCTCTTCCGGGAATAGGAATTATCCACGGCCGCCCGTGTTGCACCCGTACGTGACCAGGCTCTCGATCCTCGATCGCTCGCTCGTCAGGCAGGGCCACCCGCCCGCCGAGGCGCTGCGCGACACCGTCCGCTTCGCGCGGCAGGCCGAGGAGCTCGGCTACCACCGCTTCTGGGTGTCGGAGCACCACAGCGTGCCGGGGGCGGCGGGGTCCGCGCCGACCGTGCTGGCGGCGGCCGTGGCCGCCGCCACCTCCCGCATCCGGGTGGGCACCGGCGGGGTGATGCTGCCCAACCACCGGCCGCTGGTGGTGGCCGAGCAGTTCGGCGTGCTGGAGTCGCTCCACCCGGGCCGCGTCGACATGGGGCTCGGCCGGTCGGTGGGGTTCACGGGCGGCATCCGGCGGGCGCTGGGGGTCGGCAAGGAGGAGGCCGACGACTTCGGCGACCGGCTGGCGGAGCTGCTCGGCTTCTTCACCGGCCGGTCCGCGTACCCGGGCGTGCACGCGCTGCCCGCCGAAGGGCTCAGGCCGCAGGTGTTCGTGCTGGCGATGGGGGCGGGCGCGGACGTGGCCGCCGCGCACGGACTGCCCCTGGTGATCGGCGGGACGGGCGGGCGGGCCCGGGAGGCGGTCGAGCGGTACCGCGCCGGGTTCCGGCCCTCGGCGTGGGCGGCCCTGCCGTACGTGGTGGCGGCGGTGGACGTCGCGGTCGGGCCGACGGCGCGGGAGGCGGCCCTGCTGCAGGTGCCGGAGGCGTGGTCCACGGCCCACGCGCGCACCCGCGGTTCCTTCCCGCCGCTGGCGCCGGCGGAGGAGGTGCTGGCGCTGGAGATGACGGAGCGGGAGCGGGCGCTGTTCGAGGAGGCGCGCAAGGGGCGCGTCCACGGGACGGCGCAGGAGGTCGCGCTGGAGCTGGGCGGCCTGGTGGACGTGATGGGGGCGGACGAGGTGCTGGTCACCATGAACACCTACGACCTGGACCGCCGCCTCGACTCCTACCGCCGCCTGGCGGCCGTCTGGCCCGCGACGGCCGCCGGCCGGGACGGATAGGCCCCGGCGCGGCCTCCCGGGTTCGACCTGTGGCGCGCACCAGGGTGAGGCGGCATGACCACCCCACCCGGCAGGAAGGACGTGAGCAGAATGCAGACCGTGGCCTTGGGCGGTCAGGCATCACGTACATCGACACCGCCGAGGCGTACGGCCCGTACGAGAACGAGAAGCTCGCCGCCCTCCTGCAGGCCGTTCCCGAGGGGTCCGTGGCCGGCGACCGCGACGCGCCGGAGGGCCTCCCCCGCAACAACCTCGGCCTGCAGGCACTGCCGCAGCGGTCAGGACGGTCCGATGCCGCGGCGCCGGCGGGGCACAACCGCTCAGCCGGAGAAGACCGCGCTGTGCAGGTCCACGGGGTTGGCGGCATCGTTGGTGGACACGCCGTACACGGCTGTGAAGGCGCTGCCGACCGAGACCAGGCCGGTGTAGTCCCCGAGCAGGCGTCCCACGCTCGTCACCGGAACCTTCCGCGTGTCGAACGGCCCCTCGATGTGCTGTTCGCGCCATGCCCTGGGCTGCGTGCAGTTGCTCGCGCACGTGACGGCCCACAGGTCGGTGGGCAGGGTGGCGGGGTCAGGCGTGTTGTTGCGGAAGTCGTAGTAGGTGACCGCCACGGTGCCCGTCCGGGACACGGCGACGACCGGTACGGCGGCGGAACCGGTGGGGGTCTTGTCCAGGCGGACCGGGCTGGACCACGTCTTCCCCCCGTCCGCCGATCGCGAGTAGGCCACGTGGAAGGTGCCGTCGGAGTCCTGGCTCTGCCAGACGGCGTTGACCACCTGGGTGCCCGGTTGGGCGGCCAGCAGCGGCAGGGCGGCGTTGCGCACCGGGTCACCCGAGTCGTCCGGGTCCGGGATGCGGGGGCCCACCGCGAGCGGGGCCGGGACGTTCAGGGTCGGCTCCGACCAGGTCCGGCCGCCGTCGGTCGAGCGGATGACCTGGGTGGCGCCGTCGGTGCTCGTCTCGTGATGCATGCCGATCAGCAGCGTCCCGTCCGGGAGCGGCACCAACTGGGTGCCGATGACGCCGCTGTTGGTGGGCACGTCGTACACCTTGCTCGTGGACCAGGTGCGCCCGTCGTCGGTCGACTTCGCCAGATAGATCGGCTGTACCCAGTTCTCCGTCGTGCTGGTCGACTGGTTGTCGATGCGGTCCCACACCGCGTAGACCACGCCTGGGTGGTACGGGTCCGCGGTCACCGACGGGCGGTCGTTGAAGAATCGCGGGTTGTCGTCCCGTTGCAGGGTGACCGGCGCGTCCCAGGTCCGGCCGCCGTCGGCGGATCGGGCCACCAGGATGGCGGTCACGTCGCCGGCGCGGGACATCGACAAGGACGCGGCCACCGCCGTACCCGACGGCGTGACCGTGACCCAGTGGTCCGTCGTGACGTCGTAGTCTCCGCCGTTGGCGCTCGTACCGCCGTTGCACCGGGAGAAGGCGGGCTGGTTCTCGGACTGCTGCCAGGTCAGACCGTAGTCGTCCGACACGGCGGTCACCGCGCCGTTGCTGCCGTACCGGTTCCAGCGGTCCTGCTGGAACACCGTGACGAGGCGCTGCGGACGCTTCGGGTCCCTCGCCAGCATGGGCAGGACTTCGGTGTTCGGGTTCAGGGTGTAGCCGTCGGCCGGGGGCAGTCCGCAGCCCGCGGGCAGCGGGCTGATACCCGAGACCGGCCGCACGATGGCAGGTCTGGGAGTCGCGGCGTCATCCGCGGAGGCGGGCTGCACAACGGTGCAGGCGAACAGGGTGGCGGCTGCGGCTAAGAGCGCCCTGGAACGTCGGATCACGAGCTTTCCTCATCTTCGCTGTGTCTGTGAGACGTCACCGCCTCGCCGGGGTAGCGTGGCGTCTTCCCGGGAGTCGGCGAACGACGCAGGGAAGATTACAACCACAAGATCAGCTTCGTCTGCCCGTTGGCCACGAACCCAGCCGACAATGTGCCCGACCTGAGCTTTTGCTGTGATCGCGGCGCTGACCGGCTCCTCGACGGGGCAGCCGGTGCGCAGTCAGCGCAAACTGCCGGCGGCGGGTATGGAAAGCGCGCTGCGGCGCCAGTCGATCTGGCGGGGTGGAGCGTGGCGTAGATCGAACAAGAGAGGCCTCCGGTAGGTGGCTGGTCGACCATGGCAGCCGCCGGCGCACCGTCCGGGAGCCGAGATCGACGGCGCCCCCGGGGTCAGTGACCGGGGAGCCACTCGTGATGGGCGAAGGGCACCCCGTCCCGGATCCGCGCCAGCGCGGCGGCGGGGTAGCCGACCATGTCGGCCGGCAGCCGGTCGAGCGGCCACCAGCCGAGCTCGGAGCACTTGTGCGGCTCGGCGTTGTACGGTTCGCCCGCCCACCGGTTGGCGGCGAAGAACAGCCCGACGCGGTCGGGCGCCCGGTGCATGACGTGGACGAACGTCAGGTCGTCCGGGTCGACGACGACGCCCACCTCCTCGCGCGCCTCCCGCACGGCGGCCCGCACCACGGACTCGCCGGCCTCCAGGTGCCCGGACGGCAGATGCCACAGACCGTCGCCATAACCGGTGCCCCTCCGGCGTCCCATGAGCACCTCGCGCACGCGGGCACCCGTCCCGCCCGCCCGGAGCACACCGCCCGGCAGGCCCCGCGCGACCCCGTCGCCCGGCCCGTTCCACATGGGTCCGCCTTCCGGCCCTCGCCGCGCGAGCCGATCGCTCGGTCCGCTCCCGGCGAACCCTTCCGGTCCCGGCGTGAGCCCGCCGCCCAGGCCGTTCGGCGTGGATTCGTCGTCCGGGCCGGTCCGTACGGGAGGGGCGGCCGGGCGGAGCAGGAGCACGTGCACGTCCACGATGGCGCGGAACCGCTGCGCGTCCCGTCGCGGCGGTGGCTCCCGGCGCCGGTCGAGGGCCTGGACCCACTTGACGGCCACCGCGGCCACCTGGATGAGCTCCGCGCGCAGGGCGGCCGGCTCGTCCTCGGCGAACGCCTCCAGCACCTCCTCGTGCAGGACGTGCCGCCACGTCAGTGCCCCTCGCGCGGCCGCCTCCGTCACCTCCCGCTTGGCCCGCTCGGCCGCCTCCCCCGCGTCCTCACCCACCCCGCGCGCCAGGCCGCCGCCGAAGCCCACACCGGCACGGCCGGCGACGCCGGTGCCGTCACCGGCGTCCGTGGCGCCGCGGCCGGCGCCCTCAGAGGTCGTGGGAGCCCCGGGGACCGCGGGGGTCGTGGGGCCCGTGCCGTCGGGGAAGTCCTGGACGCCCCACATCGCGTCCTGGGCCGCGCGTTCCGCCGCCACCTCGGCCAGCACCCGCGCCAGCGGCCCGGGCCCCCCGCAGGACGCCTCGCCGTCATGTGTCATGGCTCAGGAGTCTGCCCGATCCTCCCCGGGTGAGGGGGTGCGAATGACGGGATGGGCGACGTCGGGGGTGCGGGGACGTGGGTCGGCGCACGCATCGGGCGGTGCTCCCCCGGACGACGGGGCGGCGCGATTGTCGGTGCCGGGCAGTAGGGTTTGCGACCATGGACCGGCAACTCACCCTCATGGCCGTGCACGCCCACCCCGACGACGAGTGCCTGAGCACCGGCGGCGTCCTCGCCCGCTACGCCGCGGACGGCGTCCGCACCGTGCTGGTCACCTGCACCAACGGCGAGCAGGGCGACGGCCCCGGCGGCGTCAAGCCGGGCGAGCCGGGTCACGACGACGCGGCCGTCGCCGAGCGGCGGCTGGCCGAGCTGCGCGAGTCGGTCTCCGTGCTCGGCATCGGCCACCTGGAGCTGCTCGGCTACCGCGACTCCGGCATGGACGGCTGGGAGACCAACCACCACCCCGACGCGTTCGCCAACGTGCCCGTCGAGACCGCCGCGGCCCGGCTCGGCGAGCTGATCGAGCACTACCGGCCCGACGTGGTCGTCACCTACGACGAGACCGGCGGCAGCGGCTACTTCCACCCCGACCACGTCCAGGCCCACCGCATCACCGTGGCGGCCGTCGAGGCGACCGGCGTCCCGGCCAAGTTCTACTACACGGCGATCACCCGCTCGGCGATCAAGCGGATGTTCGAGCTGATGCGCGAGAGCGGCGCCGACCTGGGCGACTTCCGACCGTCCGACGACTTCGGCACGCCCGACGAGCAGGTCACCACGGTGGTCGACGTCGCCCCCTACGTGGAGCGCAAGCTCAAGGCGCTGATGGCCCACGAGAGCCAGGGCGAGAGCATCTTCCTGCTGCGCATGCCCGAGGAGGCCCAGCAGCAGGCCTTCTCCCACGAGGCGTTCACCCGGGTCCTGTCCCGCGTCGCCACCCCGGCCCACGAGGACGACCTGTTCGCCGGCCTCCGCCCCTGACCCCCGCCGGCTGATGAGCGAGTTCACCGCCGAACAACTCGTGGCCGTCCACGCCTTCCTCGTCGCCGGCCACCAGATCGCCGTCGAGGAGTCCGACCGGGTGAGCGGTGCGCGCTGGTGTCGTTAAGGGTTGCGGCTCAGGCTCTGGCCGTAGACGTCGCGCAGGACAGGGCCCAGCTTGCGCTGGATGACGCGTAGCGCCGTGATGGTCTCCTGATCGCTGTAACCGGTCGTCGTGGGCCAGTCGACGCCCGAGCCCTGCAGGTCGCTGGCGAAGACGATCTCGACGGCGAACAGGACGCGGGCCCAGTCGAGGGGAGCGAGCGGCTGGTCGGCGGCCAGGGCAGAACGGAGCCTCCCGCACTGTTCCAGCAGGTCAGCGGGGTCCTCCGCCCCCAGTGCGACCGCCAGAGACCTGCTGGGCCGGGCCGGGCCGCCCCACTCGCCGAGGCCGCGGCGCAGCAGGGCGATCTCATCGTGGTCGAGGATCTCGCCGGGGGGAACGGTGCGGCTCACTGCGGGTGCTCCTCGGGACGCAGGGATGATCTCGTACGCGTACCGGAGCGTCAGGGGGGCGGGGGGATCTCGCCGGAGCCGCGGGGGACGAGACGGGTGGGGATGTGCATGCGGCGGGCCGCCTTCGTGCGGTGGCCGTCGAGCCGCGACAGCACCAGCTCGGCGGCGGCCGCTCCGATGGCGGCCGGATCCTGGGCGACGACCGTCAGCGGCGGGTCGAGCACCTCGGCCAGCGGCAGGTCGTCGAACCCGACCAGCGCCACGTCGCGCCGCCCCGCCCGGGCCAGCGCCACGACCGCGCCCATGGAGGCGAAGTTGTTCGCCGCGAACAGGGCCGTCGGCGGGTCGGGCAGCGCCAGCAGCCGCCGCACGGCGGCGCTGGCCGCCTCCTGGTCGTGGCCGCTCTCGACCAGCGCCCGGTCGAACGGCAGGCCCGCCGCCTCCAGCGCGTCGCGGTAGCCCTGGAAGCGTTCGCGGCGGGTGTAGAGGGTGGCGGGCAGGTCACCGACGAAGCCGATCCTGCGGTGGCCGCGCCCCACGAGGTGCGCGACCCCCTCGCGGGCGCCCTCGCGGTTGCCGCTGACCACGTGGTCGGCTGCCATCCCGACCGCCGGCCGGTCGAGGAAGACGATCGGCAGCCCCGCCGCCCGTTCGGCCCGCAGGTGGCGGTGGTCGCTGGCGGCGGACGGCACCACCATGAGGGCGCTGACCCGGCGCGCCAGGAACGTGGCGATCAGCGACTGCTCCAGCTCGGCCGTCTCGCTGGAGGAGCCGACGATGAGCGTCAGGCCGCGGGCGCGGACGGCGTGCTCGATGCCGCCCGCGACCGTGCCGAAGAACGGGTTGCCCATCTCGGGGATGACCAGCCCGATCGCGGCGTCGCGAGCGCCGACCCGCATGTTGCGGGCCATCAGGTTGGGTTGGTAGCCCAGCCTGCGCATCGCGGCGAGGACGCGCTCACGGGTGTCGGCCGCGACGGGGCCGTCGTCGTTGAGCACCCGCGAGACGGTCTTGGCCGTCACACCGACTTCGCGGGCGACGTCTGCCATCGTGGGGCGCCGCATTCCGACCATGGTAGTGGCCCGGCTACAGGCCGATCGCCTCCGCTGCGTCCTGGTCGGTGACCACCGCCTTGCCGTCCGCGACCTGCATGGCGCCGGTCATGATGGCCACGACCTGGGCCATGTTGAAGTCGCCCGGCTTGATCTGGGCGACCCGGCGGCCGAGCCGCTGGACGTGGATGCGGTCGGCGATCTCGAACACGTGCGGCATGTTGTGGCTGATCAGCACGACGGGGGTGCCGCGGTCACGGACCCGCTTGATCATGTCGAGCACCTGCCCCGACTCCTTGACGCCGAGCGCGGCGGTGGGCTCGTCCATGACGACGACGTGGGAGGCCCAGGCGACGGCACGGGCCACGGCGACCCCCTGCCGCTGGCCGCCCGACAGCGACTCGACGGGCTGGGTGAGCGAGCGCAGGCCGATCTTGAGGTCGGCCATGTGCTTGGCCGACTCCTCGCGCATGCGCTTCTTGTCCAGCATCCGGAACACCTTGCCGAGCGGGCCCGGCTTGCGGATCTCCCGGCCGAGGAACATGTTGGTGGCGATGTCGAGGGAGGCGGCGACGGCGAGGTCCTGGTAGACGGTCTCGATGCCGTGCCTGCGCGCATCCAGCGGGTCGCGGAAGCGCACGGCCCTGCCGTCGAGGAGGATCTCGCCCTCGTCCGGCTGCAGGGCGCCGGTCAGTGCCTTGATGAGGCTCGTCTTGCCCGCGCCGTTGTCGCCGATGACCGCGAGCACCTCGCCGGGCATCAGGTCGAAGTCGGCGCCGTCGAGCGCTGTGACGTGGCCGTAGCGCTTGACCAGGCCGCGCGCCTGGAGCACGGGGGTCATCGGTTCCTCCTGCGGGAGAGCTGGTCCACGGTGACGGCGAGGATCACCAAGATCCCGGTGATGAGGGTCTGGTAGATCGACGGTACGCCCATGAGCTGCAGCCCGTTGCGGAACACCCCCACGATGAGGGCGCCGATCAGCGTGCCGAGCACCAGCCCCCGGCCGCCGAACAGGCTCGTGCCGCCGAGGACGACCGCGGTGATGCTGTCGAGGTTGTCGGTCTGCCCCGCCTGCGGGTCGCCCACTCCGGTACGCGACACCAGGAGCAGGGCGGCGATGCCGTACACGAGACCGGCGACCGTGTAGACGCCGACGATGAGCCGGTTGGTGCGGATGCCGGTCAGCCGGGCGACCTCGGGACTGTTGCCCAGCGCGTACACGTGGCGGCCCCAGGCGGTCTGGCCGAGCAGGTAGGCGAACAGCAGGAACAACAGGATGGTGAGCAGGGAGCCGTAGGTGACGTTCGTCCCGCCGAGGTTGAAGGTCCGGCCCAGGTACGTCATCGCGGGCGGCAGGTCGGTGACCGTCTGGTCCTGCGAGTAGATGTGGGTCAGCGCGAAGACCACGTTCAGCATGCCGAGGGTCACGATGAACGGCGGCAGCGAGATCTTCATCACGAGCAGCCCGTTGAGCAGCCCGAACGCCGCGCAGACGGCCAGCCCGGCGGCGATGGCGAGCAGCGGTGGCAGGCCGCTGTCGACGGCCAGCTTCGTCATCACGATTCCGCCGAACGCCATGATGGCGCCGTTCGACAGGTCGATGCCCGCGGTCAGGATGATCAGTGTCTGGCCGATGGCGAGCGTGCCGACGACCATGACCTGCTGGATGATGAGCGAGAAGTTGCCCCCGGTGAGGAACTGCTCGGAGTTGACCGCGAAGAACACGCACGCCAGCACCAGCGCCGCGAGCGGGCCCGCGGTGGGGGTGGTGATGAGACGCCGCGGCAGCGTCGCTTCCATGACGGCCATGTCAGCCCCAGCAGTTGGCGAGGCCGAAGGCTGTGTCCTTGGCCTCGACGCCGTCGACCGCCTTGTCGGTGATCAGCGTGACGCCGGTGTCGGTGTAGCCGGCGGCCTTCTTGCCGCCCTTGGCGAAGTCGGCCACGGCCTTGACGCCGTCCTCGGCCATCTTCAGCGGGTACTGCTGGGAGGTCGCGGCGATCTGGCCGCTCTGCACGGCCTTGACGCCGGTGCAGCCGCCGTCGACGGAGACGACCAGCACGTCCTTCTCGCGGCCCTTGGCCTTCAGCGCGGTGTGCGCGCCGAGCGCGGCCGGCTCGTTGATGGTGTAGACGACGTTGATGTCGGGCGCCTTCTGCAGGCAGTTCTCCATCGCGGTCTGGCCCTTGGACTGGTCGCCGCGGGTGTCCTGGGAGCAGACGATCGACGGGTCGCCCTCGGCGACGCCGAAGCCCTTGAGGAAGCCGTCGTGGCGGAGCTGGCCGACCGTGATGCCGGGCGCCAGGTCGAGAGTGGCGATCTTGGCGGGCTTGCCCGCCATGGCGGCCTTGGCGTACTGCCCGATGAGCTCGCCGGCCTTGAAGTTGTCGGTGGCGAACAGCGCGTCGGTGGCGTCCTGCGGGTCGGTCGGGGTGTCGAGCGCGATGACCAGGACCCCGGCGTCGCGAGCCTTCTTGACGGCCGGGACGATCGCCTTGGTGTCGCTCGGCGTGATGAGGATGCCCTTGACGCCGGCGGCCACCATGTTCTCGATGGCGGTGATCTGGGAGGCGTTGTCTCCGTCGAACTTGCCCGCGGCCGTCATCAGCTCCATGCCGTTGGCCTGCGCGGACTTCTGCGCGCCTTCCTTCATCTTCACGAAGAACGGGTTGGTCTCCGTCTTGGTGATCAGACCGACCTTGGCGGTGGTGGCGGCCTGCTGGCCACTGCCGCCCCCGTCGTCGCTTCCACATCCGGCGGCGAGGAGTGCGGCAGCCAGGAGACCGGCCGAGAGCCTAGCTTTCATGGTGGCTTCCTATCAGAGTGGTCTCGGATCTCATCCTATCAGGGCGAACTCAATGTCATCGTTGACATATGTCAACGTTGACATCGGCTGTGTTGTGATGATGAACTCCGGACCGGGAAACGTCAATGGTCTACGGCCGTAACGAATCGGCAACGTGGTGAGAGGCGACTGTGATGATCTCTGTCCTCGGCGAGTGCGTGGCCGACGCCTTCGCCGACCGCCGGACCCGTGACCGGACCGGTGACCAGGCCGCTCGCGGTGCCGGTGACCAGGCCGGTGCCGGTGGCAGTGCGGGTGACCCCGAGCTGTCGCTGCGGGTGCTGCCCGGCGGCGGGCCGGCGAACACGGCGGTGGCGCTCGCGCGGCTCGGCACGCCCACCCGGTTCCTCGGCCGGATCTCCCGTGACGTGTTCGGGGAGCTGTTCCGCGACCGGCTGGCCGCCTCCGGGGTGGACCTGTCGGGCTGCGTGGACGCGGCCGAGCCGAGCACGCTCGCCGTGGCCTCGCTCGACGCCCGGGGTCAGGCCGCCTACAGCTTCCACGCCGAGGGCGCGGCCGACTGGCGGTGGACGCCCGGCGAGCTGGCCGCCGCCGGCCTCGGCGGTTCGTCCTGCCTGCACACGGGGTCGCTCGCCCTGGTCAGGGAGCCGGGACGGGAGGCGGTGGAGCGCTTCGCCGCCGAGGCGGCGGCGCGGGCGACGGTCTCGATCGACCCGAACGTCCGGCCCAGCCTCGCCCCGCGCGAGGCGTACGACGTGCCGCGATGGTGCGCCCTCGCCGACATCATCAAGCTGAGCGAGGACGACCTGGCCTTCCTCGTCCCCGGCGAGCCGGTGGCGGAGGTCTGCGACGCCTGGCACGAGGCGGGCGCCCGCCTCGTCGTGGTGACCAGGGGCGCGACGGGGGCGCTCGTCTCCCTGGACGGCTCCCGGGCGGAGGTGGCGGCCCCCCGCGTGAGGGTCGTGGACACGGTCGGCGCGGGCGACGCCTTCACCGCGGGGCTGCTGCACCGCCTGGGCGAGCGCGGCCTGCTGGGCGGGCGGCTGGACCGGCTGGACCTGGCCACGGCGGCCGAGGCGGCGTCGTTCGCGGCCCGGGTCGCCGCGCTTACCTGCGCGGTCGCGGGCGCCAACCCGCCGTGGGCGTACCAGCTCGCCGAACCGGCGACCTCCTGACGTACCGGCCGAACGCCCCCGCCCCCCGACGCGCGGGCACGGGAGGGAACGCAGGCGCGAGAGGGGGCGCGACGCGGGAGGGCGCGCGGGCGCGGGAGAGCGCGAGCACGAGAGGGGCGCGGGCGCGTCAGTGGGCGGAGAGTTCGTCGCGCGCGTCCATGAGGGCGAAGCCGAGGAGGTTGAGGCCCTTCCAGGTCTCCGTGCCGAAGAGGTAGTCCCTCAGCTCCGGGTGCGCCGCGAACTTGGCGACGCCGGCGCGCACCACGATGCCGTAGCGGTGCTCCGCCCAGGTGACCTCGTCGAAGCCGCGCACCAGGCGGCCCAGCTTCTTCGCCTCTCCCGGTGGGAGACGGCCAGGGTCGTTTGCCCCGGTGGGCGGCGGGTAGGGCCGGGTGGCATGGCAGAGTACGAGGCGACGCGGGGGATGCCCGCCGACGGTGACATCGCGTTCGGCGTCGCGTCCGACGTGGATCTGATCAACAGGTGGCTGCCGCACGGCCTGCTCGTGCGTGGCAGCGGTCCCGGCACCGTGGAGGCGACCGGCGACCTGGTCGACGAGGTCACCCGGCGCGTCACCGACGCCGGGTGACCCGCCCGCGCGGGGCCCGGTGGCCTGGCGTTCCCCGTCCGGTCACCCCCGCGGCTCCGGAGCACTCCTCCCCTACCCGCGGCCCTCGTCGGAGGGCTCACGCTCCGGCGCCTTGGAGCGGTCGAGCGCCGGCTGGGCGAACCACGTCCACACCGCGAGCAGCGCGACGATGGCCGCCGTGAGCACCCCGATCGTGCTGTCGAAGAGGTAATCGACCACCAGCATGGTCGCCGCGGTCATCGACACGGCCAGGGCCAGGGCTCCGGCGATGCCGTAGAAGTTGGACCGGCGTACCAGCGTCTCCTTCAGCCCCTGCCGGAACAACACGCGGTGCTGCGCGGCCGGCGCGATGTAGCAGATGGACGCGATCGCCGCGCTGACCAGCGCCACGAAGAACAGCCGCCGGTCGAAGGCGTCCAAGCGGGTGAAGCCCGGCGAGAACGGCACCGTGAGCAGGAACGCGAACAGCACCTGCACCCCGGTCACCGCCACGCGGGCGCCCTGCAGCAGCTCCACGAAGTTGCGGTCGGCGCGGTCGCCGCCGGTCTCCCCGCCCGTCTCCGGTCCATTGCTCACCTGGGCCGTCCCTTCCACACGATCGTCACCGAGACGGTATGACTTACCGGGCTTTTCCCTGCAAAACCTCGCTTTTTGCCCCACCGGGCGGCGTCGCTGATCAGAGCCGGTCTACGGCCACGTCATGGTCCGGCACGTCATGGTCCGGCACGTCATGGTCCGGCACGTCATGGTCCGGCACGTCGAACCGCGCGGCGGATCCGCGAGGAGGCAAGGCTCACGGAGCTGCCGGCCCGGCTCGGGACGCGCACGCCGCCCACGCGCCCGCGAGCAGGCCACGGGCGAGCGGGCGCGGGCCGGTCAGAGGGTCAGGTCGACGACCACCTTGATGTCGCCGGGCTCCTTGCGCAGGCCCGCGTCGAACTCCTCCATCGGCACCCGCCGGGTGATCAGCCGGTCGAGCCAGTCCTGGTCGGCCTTGGCGAGGTCCGCGGCGGCCTGCTGGTAGTGACGCCGGGCGGCGTTGACCGTGCCGAAGATGACGGTGTTCTTGAGCACCAGCTCCCTGTTGATCAGTTCGAGCGGCGCCTCGCCGAGGTCGCTGCCGGAGGAGATGCCGGTCAGGCAGATGACGGCGTCCGGCGTCGCCACCTCGGGCAGGGCGAAGACCAGCGGCCCGTGACCGGTGCACTCCATCACCACGTCGGGCTCCACCCCGATGCCGGTGACGTCCCCGGTGTGGAAGACGCCGCCGAGGTCGGCGACGAGTTGCGGCTTGGGCCCGCCGTCGGCGACGTCGAGGACGTGCACCTCCATGCCGCGCTGAACGCCCATGAGCGCCGCCAGCAGCCCGATCGGCCCGGCGCCCGTGACCAGCGCCACCCGCGGCCGCCACGAGGTACGGGTCAGGAACCGGTCGGTCTGCTCCCATGCCTTGGCCAGGATCGACGCCGGTTCCAGCAGCACCCCGCGGTCGCCGACGCCGGAGTCCAGCCTGACCACGTACTCCGGCTCGATGCGCCAGCGCTGCGCGCCGTATCCGTCACGTTCCTTGATGCCGCGTTCGGTGAAGCGGCCGTTGCGGCAGAAGTCCCACTCCTCGTGGGCGCACGGCTCGCACGGGACCGGGTCGGGACGCCGGACGATGCCCACCACGAGGTCGCCCTCGGCCAGGCCGCTGCCCGCGGGCGCCTCCAGCACCCGGCCCAGCGACTCGTGGCCGATCACCAGCCGCTCGCGGCCCGGGGGCGGCGCGCCGTGCTCCAGCCCTTCGACGATCTCCACGTCGGTGCCGCAGATGCCGAGCAGCAGCCCCTGGACGAGGACCTGGCCCTCGCCGGGCTCCGGGCCGCGGACCTCCTCGACCCGTACGCTGCCGGCCTGGCCGGGAATCACCGTGATCGCCTTCATCGGCGCGCCACCCCCTCGTCTGCGCTCACCTACCCGGGCCGGCGGCCCGGACACGCGAGTCCCGGGAGAGCCGGCGGCGGGCTCGTCTGCGGCCGGCAACCTCCCCGGGACACGGACGCGTGCCGGGGACCTTCCCGGGACACGGACGCTCAGCCCGGCACGGGACGGGGCCCGGCGAGCCGGACGATCGCCGGAAGCGGGAAGATCATGAGGTAGAGGTTGGGCAGCCACCAGGCGAGGGAGAAGTCGCCGCGCAGGGTCCAGAACGCGATGGCCATGAGGCCGGAGGCCATGGTGAGCACGAGGGACACCAGCATCAGCTGCGACCCGCTCGCCGAGCCACGCCGCAGCAGGAGCAGGCTCGCCAGGCCGGTGGCGCCGGCCAGGAGGTCGATCGCGAGGAACGACCAGTTCCAGTCGGCCATCACCGGGTCGGCGTAGCCGGCGAACGCCCACTCCGGGGGGATCAGCCCGAGCCCGGTGACGCCGAAGTAGACCACGAAGCCGACGTCGGTGACCAGCATCAGGACCTTAGTCGTGCGCAGCACGGTCGATGGCCTCCATCAGGTAGCGGCGGGTGCGTTCGTGCAGGTCGGGTCCGGGGGCGCTGAGGCCGAACAGCCTGGCGGCCCACCAGCCGTCGACGGCGAGCCGCACGGCCGTCGCGGCGGCCGGGTCGATGCCGTCGCCGGCCAGGCGGTCCTGCCAGGCGGCGTACCGCGCGCGCAGCGGCTCCAGCCCGGCCGGGTCGACCAGCACCCCGGCGAGCAGGGCGGCGGTGACGCGGTCGGACGGGGCGGCGGTGGCGTGCCGGTCGGGGATGGTCGCGGCGACGTAGGCGCGCAGGAAGTCGCCCGGCCTGCCGCCCGCCTGGGCCAGCGCCTCGTCGAAGGCGCGGGTCAGCCGTTCGACCATGGCGGCGACCAGCGCCTGCTTGGTGGGGAAGTGGTAGAACAGCCCGCCCTTGGAGACGCCCGCCCGCCGGGCGACGGCTTCCAGCGTGAGTGATTCGGCTCCCTCGGTCAGCAGCACGTCGGCGGCGGCGTCGAGGAGGCGGTCCTTGGAACTCGGTCGCGGCATGCCGGAAACTATACCGGTCAGCCGGTTTACTAATGCGGTGATCGGCATTCCCCGCCGAGTCTCGGGTAGCCCGCGCCGGTGGGGCCGCGCGGCTCCTGTCCGAGACCCGTGAGGAGGCAGTGCCATCGTGACGAGCGTGCTCACCGTCAACGCCGGATCGTCCAGCCTCCGGCTCGACCTCGTGGACGGCGAGGTGCTCATCGACAGCGCGCACGCCGAACGGGCCGTGGACCCGGCGTCCGCCCAGGACGAGCTGTCGTCGTTCCTCGGCCGCCATCTCGACCGCGACATCGAGGCCGTCGCGCACCGCCTGGTGCACGGCGGCGAGGCGGTGCGGGCCGCCGTGGTCGCCGACGACGAGACCGTCGAGGCGGTGCGCGGGGTGTCCGGGCTGGCGCCGCTGCACCTGCCGCCGTCGCTGGCGCTGGTGGACGCGGCCCGCGAGCTGCTGCCGGCGGTGCCGCACGTGCTCTGCCCCGACACCGCCTTCCACGCCGGCCTGCCCGTGGAGGCCGCGATGTACGCCCTGCCGGCGCGGTGGCGCGAGCGGTACGGCCTGCGCCGCTACGGCTTCCACGGCCTGTCCTACGCCTGGTCGGCCGACCGGGTGGCGGAGCTGACGGGCCGGCCGGTGGAGGAGCTGGACCTGGTGCTCGCCCACCTGGGCGGCGGCGCGTCGGTGTGCGCCGTGTCCGGCGGGCGCAGCCTGGACACCTCGACGGGCTGGACGCCGCTGGACGGGGTGCCGATGAGCAGGCGGTCCGGCTCGGTCGATCCCGGGATGCTGCTGTGGCTGCTGCAGGAGGGCCGGCTCACGGCCGGGGAGCTGGGCGAGGGGCTGTGGCGCGAGTCCGGGCTGCTCGGGCTGTCCGGCGGCCGGTCCGGTGACACGCGGGAGCTGGTGGCGGCCCAGGGCGACGGCGACGCGGACGCGGCGCTGGCGCTGGCCGTCTTCTGCCACCGGGTGGCCCGGGAGATCGCCGCCGTGGCGACCTCCCTGCGCCGGATCGACGCGCTGGTCCTCACCGGCGAGATCGGCTGGGACCAGCCCGAGGTGCGCCACGACGTCTGCCGGCGGCTACGGGTGCTCGGCGTCGAGCCGCCGGCCGTGACGCACCGGACCGAGGACGGGCCGGTCAGCGCCGAGGGCGCGGCCGTACCCGTGTACGTCGTCGAGCCGCGCGAGGAGCTGCAGCTCGCCCGCGAGGCCCTGCGCGTCCTGGCCTGAGCGCGGCGGGCCGTCCCACCGCCCCGCACCCTCTGCCCCGGCAGGTCAGGGCAGGAGGGTGTAGTGCGGGAAGTTGCCCACCAGTCGCTCGCCCTCCGGCCCGACGGTGACGGCGCGCACCAGCAGCTCGCCGCCCACGAACGCGCCCCGCCACGAGCTGCCCAGCCCGCCGAACAGCTCCTCCCGGTCACCGCGCGACCGCGGCCGGTTGTGACCCACCTTGAACGCCCGCACCTCGGGCGCGAGCCTGGCCGCCGTCTCCTGCGCGTCGCACGACAGGGTGGCCACCAGCGCCCCGTTGCTGGCGTTCATGGCCGCCAGCAACTCGGCCTCGGTGTCCACCAGCACGATGGTGTCGACCGGCCCGAACGGCTCGGCGTGGAAGAGCGGCGAGGACCGGGGCGGGCTGAGCAGCGCCGTGGGCGGGAAGTAGGCGGAGGTGTCCTGCCCGGGCAGGAACCGCCCGGACTCCAGCGAGGCCCGGTGGATCGGCACGCCGCCCTTGGCCACCGCCTCGCCGACCTGGTCACCCAGCTCCTTCGCCTTCGAGGCGCTGATCAGCGGCCCGAAGTCCAGCTCGGGCAGCGGGTCGTCCGGCTCCTCGACGGCGAGGGGATGCCCGAAGCGCAACGAACCGACCGCCGCCAGATAGGCGGCCAGGAACTCGTGGAACAGCTCCCGCTGCACCACGAACCTCGGGTAGGCGGTGCACCGCTGCTTGCCGTAGTCGAACGAGGCGCGGATCTGCCGGGTGAGCGACTCCCAGCCGGAGTACTCCCACACGCCCCAGCAGTTGAGCCCCTCCTGCTCCAGGACGTGGCGGCGGCCGAGGTCGGCCAGTGACGCGGCCACCTCGGCGCCGGCGTCCCGCCCGCCGACGAACGAGACGCAGCCGATGGCCCGGCCGCGCACCAGGACCGGCGACAGCTCCGCCCCTCCCCCGCTGACCAGCGTGAACGGCAGGCCCTCACGCACGGCCAGGGCGGTGGCCAGGGTGAGGCAGGACAGGCCGCCGTCGGTGGGGGTCTTGGCGATCACGGCGTTGCCCGCGAGCGCCTGCACGAGCATGGCGTGCATGAGGACGCTCATCGGGTAGTTCCAGCTCGCGATGTTGCTGACCGGGCCGGGCAGCGGCGTCCGGCCCGCCACCATGTGCTCGATCTCGGTCAGGTACCAGCACACGCCGTCCAGGCACCGGTCCACGTCCGCGCGGGCGGTCCGCCACGGCTTGCCGATCTCCCACACCAGCAGCAGCGCCAGCAGGTCGCGGTGCGCGGCCATGGCGTCCACGGCCGCCGACACCCTGGCGGCGCGTTCGGCGAGCGGCAGGTGCCGCCACTGCCGGTGCTCGTCGGCGGCTCCGGCCACGGCCCGTGCCGCGCCGGCCCGGTCGAGCCGGGGCGGCCCGGCGATGGCGGTGCCGTCCACCGGGGAGAAGACGGGCGCCGGCCGGCCGTCGCGCTGCCAGAACCCGCCCCAGTGGTTGAGCACCCGGTCGTCGTGGAACGCCTCCGGCGCCGCCGCGCAGCACCGCTCGTAGGCGTCGGACCAGGCCGTTCCCGGCTTGAGCCGCATGTGACCTCCTTGATGGGACCTCAGTCGGACCAGTCGACGGTGACGAGCTCGGGCAGCGGCTCGAACTCCTTGACGGCGTCCAACGCGGGCCCCATGGCCGCGTTGGCCTCGCGCTCCACCATCACCTCCACGAGCACGGGGAGCCGCTGCCGCTCCGCCTCGGCCGACGCCCAGGACAGCGCCTCGCGCAGGTCGCCGGGCAGCTCCACGCGGCGCGCCGGGCAGCCGAACGCCTCCATCGCCTTGACATGGTCGATGCCGCCCTCTCCGTAGTGCAGGTCCACCGCGTAGTTCATCTCGTACGGGATCTCGGCCTGCCTGATCAGACCCAGGTACTCGTTGTTGATCATCACGATGACGAACGGGACGCGGTACTGCGCGGCGACCGCCACCTCCTCCATGAGGAACTGGAAGGAGTAGTCGCCCACCACCACGACGACCTGCCGTTCGGGGTGCGCGCACTTGACGCCCAGGGCGGCGGGGATCTCCCAGCCGAGCGGCCCGGCCTGCCCGCACACGAGGTAGCGGCGCGGCAGGTAGGTGGTCTGGAACTGGCCCGACCAGATCTGGTAGAGCCCGATGGCGGTGACGAACGTGGTGTCGCGGCCGAAGAACGCGTTCATCTCCCTGAACACCCGGGGCGGCTTGATCGGCACGTCGTCGAAGTCGTCGCGGCGGGCCAGCGTGCCGCGCAGCTCGGCCACCCGGCGCACCCACCGGCCCGGCTCGCGGGCGGCCGCCCGGCTCCGCGCCTCGGCCAGCAGGCCGGCGAGCACCGGCCGGGCGTGGCCGACGACGCCGAGGTCGGGCTCGAAGACCCGGCCGATCTGCGTCGGCTCGATGTCCACGTGGACGAAGCGCCGGCCCTTGCGGTAGACGTCCAGGTCGCCGGTGTGCCGGTCGCCGAACCGGGCGCCGACGGCCAGCACCAGGTCGCTGGCCAGGAACGCGGCGTTGCCCCAGCGGGTCTGCGTCTGGATGCCGGCCATCCCGGCGAACAGCGGGTGGTCCTCGGGGAAGGCGCCCTTGCCCATGAGCGTGACCTGGACCGGCACCTGCAGGTGCTCGGCCAGCTCGCGCAGCTCGTCGCAGGCGTCGGCGACGATGACGCCGCCGCCGGCCAGGATGATCGGCCGACGGGCAGTCTCCAGCAGGTCCATCGCCGCGCGGAGGGCACGGGGCGGCGGCTCGGGCACCTCGACGGCCAGCGGCGCGTCGAGGTCGCGGTCGTACAGGCAGGTGCCGCGCTGCACGTCGATCGGCAGGTCGATGAGGACGGGGCCGGGCCGGCCGGACCGGGCGATCCGGAACGCCTCGCGGAACACCCACGGCGCCTGGGCGGGTTCCTTGAGCTGCACGGCCCACTTGGTCACCGGCCGGGCGATCTCCACGATGTCGACGGCCTGGAACGCCTCCTGGTGCAGCTTGGCGGTCGCCGCCTGGCCGGTGACGCAGATCATCGGGATGGAGTCGGCGAGCGCCGTGTACAGCCCGGTGATCATGTTGGTGCCGGCGGGGCCGGAGGTGCCGACGCACACGCCGACGTTGCCGGTGACCCGGGCCCAGCCGTCGGCGGCGTGGGTGCCGCCCTCCTCGTGGCGCACGGTGATGTGCCGGATCGAGCTGGTGCGCAGCGCGGCGTAGAAGGGCAGGATGGCGGCGCCGGGGATGCCGAAGACGGTGTCCACGCCCTCCGACTCCAGCACCGCGACCACGGCCTCCATGCAGGGCACTCGTTTCATCCGTTGAGCCTTTCGATCACCTTGAGCAGGGCGGAGTGGTCGAGGGAGCCGTGGCCCTGCGCCCTGGCCGCCGCGACGAGCTGGGCGACCTGGCCGGTCAGGGGAAGGGCGACGCCCGCCTCGCGGGCGGCCGCGACGGCGATCCCCATGTCCTTGTGGTGCAGGTCGATGCGGAAGCCGGGGGCGAACTCCCGCCTGATCATGCTGTGCCGCTTGAGGTCGAGGACGCGCGAGCCCGCCAGCCCGCCGGCCAGCACGTCGAGGCCCGCCACGGGGTCCACCCCGGAGCCCTCCAGCAGCACGATGGCCTCGGCCACCAGGCCGTAGATCCCGCCGACGACGAGCTGGTTGGCCGCCTTGACGGTCTGCCCGGCGCCCGGGGGGCCCACGTGCACGATCGTGGTGCCGAGCGCACGCAGGACGGGCAGGGCCGCCTCGAAGTCGCCGCCCGCCCCGCCGACCATGATCGACAGGGTGCCGTCGACGGCGCCGCGCTCGCCGCCGCTGACGGGGGCGTCCAGCGCCCGCACCCCCCGGGCCGCGGCCTGCTCGGCCACCCGGCGGGAGGTGCTCGGGCTGATCGTGCTCATGTCGAGGTAGAGCAGCCCCGGGCCGGCGTGCCGGAGGATCTCGGCCGCGACCTCCTCGACCTGCGGCGAGTCGGGCAGCATGGTGATCACGACGTCGGCGCCGGCGACCGCCCCGGCGACGTCGCCGGCCGCCTTGCCGCCCGCGTCAGCCAGCCGGTCGAGGCGTTCGGCGCTGACGTCGTAGCCGGTCACGGCGTGCCCGGCGGCGACGAGGTTGGCGGCCATGGGGCTGCCCATGACCCCGAGGCCGACGAATCCGATGGTGGTCATGCGCTCCTCCAGGCGAACGCGTCGGGCCCCTGATGCCGGTACTCCAGGCCGATCCGTCCGCGGTAGCCCGCGGCGGCCAGCCGGTCGAGGATCTCCGGGTACGGCATGCGCCCGCTGCCGGGACGGCCCCGGCCGGGGTCGTCGGCGATCTGGACGTGACCGAACCGGTGGGCGGCCGTGTCGATGAGCGCCGGGACGTCCTCGCCCATCCGGTGCAGGTGGTAGAGGTCGGCCAGGAACGCCACGTCGTCCCGGCCCACCTCGTCGATCAGCTCGAACGCCGCCGCCGAGGAGGTGATCGGGTAGTGCGGGTTCTCGTGGGCGTTGAGCGCCTCCACGACGACGACCGCGCCGGACCGCGCGGCGGCCTCGGCCGCCAGGGTGAGGTTCGCCACGGCCAGCGCCCGGTCGGTGCCGGGGTCGTTGCCGTACAGGGCGTTGAGCACCCGGCAGTCCAGTTCGGCGGCCAGGCGGGTGGCGACGTCGATGTTGGCGCGGAAGCGCGCCGAGGTGCCCGGCCGGGCGAGCAGGCCCCGCTCCCCTGCCGCCATGTCGCCGGCGTCGAAGTTCAGGCCGGTCAGGCGCACGCCGGCGGCCTCGATGGCCTTTCTGAGCGCCGCCACCTCGGCGTCGGCGGGCTGCGGCCCGTCGAACGGCCACCACATCTCGATGGCGTCGAACCCCGCCTCGGCCGCCGCCGCCGGCCGTTCCAGCAGCGGCAGCTCGGTGAGCAGGATGGAGACGTTGACGGCGAAGGACGGCCCGGTCATCCGGCCGCCCTCTCCAGGGCGGAGCGCAGCAGGCGGGCGGTCTCCGACGGGGTGCGGCCGACCCGGACGCCGACGGCCTCCAGGGCCTCCTTCTTGGCCTGCGCGGTGCCGGAGGAGCCGGACACGATGGCGCCCGCGTGGCCCATGGTCCTGCCCTCGGGCGCGGTGAACCCGGCCACGTACGCGACCACGGGCTTGGTCACCCGTTCGGCGATGCAGGCGGCGGCCCGCTCCTCGGCGTCGCCGCCGATCTCGCCGATCATCACGATGGCGTCGGTGCCCGGGTCGTCCTGGAACGCCTGGAGGCAGTCGATGTGGGTGGTGCCGACGACCGGGTCGCCGCCGATGCCGACGGCCGTGGAGAAGCCGAGGTCGCGCAGCTCGTACATGAGCTGGTAGGTCAGCGTCCCCGACTTGGAGACCAGGCCGATCCGGCCGGCGGAGGTGATGTCGGCGGGGATGATGCCGGCGGACGACTGTCCGGGACTGATCAGGCCGGGGCAGTTCGGGCCGATGATCCGGGTACGCCCGGCCGCGGCGAGCGCGCGCAGCCGGACCGCGTCGTGCACGGGGACCCCCTCGGTGATCACCACGCAGAGCGGGACGGACGCCGCGATGGTCTCCTCCACGGCGGCCCGCACGAACCTGGGTGGCACGAACACGACGCTCACGTCCGCCCCGGTGCCGTCCACGGCGGCGGTCACCGAGTCGAGGACGGGCACCGTGCGCTCGCCGAAGTCGACCGACCGGCCGCCCTTGCCGGGCGTGACGCCGGCGACGACGTCGGTGCCGGCGGCGAGCATGCGGGCGGTGTGCCGGGTGCCCTCCGCGCCGGTCATACCCTGCACGAGCACCCGGCTGTCCTTGGTCAGGAAGATCGCCATCACGCACCTGCCGCGAGTCCGGCCGCCAGCTCGGCGGCGCCGTCCATGGTGAACACCTGCCGGACCGCCGGGTGCCGGGCGTCGCTGAGGATGCGCCGCCCCACCTCGGCGTTGTTGCCGTCCAGCCGGACGACGATGGGTCTGCTCAGGCCGCGCTCGCCGAGCTGGTGCAGCGCGGTGACGATGCCGGTGGCCACGGCGTCGCAGGTGGTGATACCGCCGAAGACGTTCACCAGGACCGAGCGCACGTCGGGATCGGACAGGATGATCTCCAGTCCGTCGGCCATGACCTGGGCGGAGGCGCCGCCGCCGATGTCGAGGAAGTTCGCGGGGGCCGCGCCCGCCTGGGCGACCACGTCGAGCGTGCTCATGACGAGCCCGGCGCCGTTGCCCACGACACCGACCCGGCC
Source organism: Nonomuraea muscovyensis (assembly GCF_014207745.1). Lineage (NCBI taxonomy): Bacteria > Bacillati > Actinomycetota > Actinomycetes > Streptosporangiales > Streptosporangiaceae > Nonomuraea > Nonomuraea muscovyensis. Next base: position 149,966 of record NZ_JACHJB010000005.1, on the reverse strand, counting down.
GGCCAGCTTGACGTAGTTCAGCCCCTTGGCGCGGGCCCGGTCCTCCAGCCCGCCGGAGGCGGCGGGCGGCTCCCGGTCGTGGCGGAAGGCGGCGTTGCCGTCGAGGGTCACCTTGCCGTCGAGTGCCATGATCCGCCCGTCGGCGGTGCGGACGAGCGGGTTGACCTCCACGAGCAGGGCGTCCTCCTCGACCATGACCTGCCAGAGCCGGTGCAGCACCTTCGCCGTCTCCGGCGGCAGGCCGGCCTTCTCGGCCAGCAGCCCGGCGGTGTCGGCGTCCACCCCGGCCAGCGGGTCGATCGGCAACCGGACCAGCGCGTCCGGGTCGCTCGCCGCGACCTCCTCGATGTCCATCCCGCCGTGGCGCGACACCATGGCGAGGAACGTCCCCTCGGCCCGGTCCACCAGGTAGGCGGCGTAGTACTCCTCGGCGGGCGTGGTGGCCGCCTCGACGAGGACCGCGTGCGCGACGTGTCCCCTGATGTCCATCCCGAGGACGCGGGCGGCCTCCGCCTCGGTCTCGCCCGGGCCCGACGCGGCTCTGATGCCGCCGGCCTTGCCCCGGCCGCCGGTCTTCACCTGCGCTTTGACGACGACGGGAGCGGCCAGCCCGGTCGCGATCTCGCGGGCCTGCTCCGGACTGGTGGCGACGCCGCCGGCCGGAACCGGTATCCCGCGGCGCCCGAAGAGTTCCTTGGCCTGGTACTCGTACAGGTCCATGCGAGCCTCCTTTGTAGACGGTATACCGTATGGAATATCCGCCGTCCAGGTCTCGACAGACTTCCCGTTCCCGGGATATTCCATACAGTATGGAGAAGACGACATTGGTCAGGGACTGGCGCGGCCGCTCCTACCTCGTCGGACCGGTCCCGCGCGACCGGTCCCGGATGTTCTGGCTCGCCTGGGCGGCCATGGTGGCGATCGGGCCGCTCCAGTACGGCTACGCGGCGCTCGTCGCCCGCGACGGTTTCACCCTGATCTCCCTGGCGGCGTGGATCGTCTGCCAGGCGACGGGCGCCCTGCCCGCCCTGCGCCTGGTGCGACGCGGCCGGCTCGGCGTGCGGGCCGCCCTGGCCGCGGGGGCGGCGCTGAGCGGCCTCGGCCTGCTCGCCGTCGCGGCCGGCGGCCCCGCCCCGGCCGTCTTCCTCGGCTACGCCGTCCTGGGCGGGCTGGGCGCCGGCGTGGTCTACGGCGTGTGCACCGAGGTGGTGTCCTCCTGGCATCCCGAGCGTCCGGCCGTCCGGGTCGGCCTGCTGACGGGCGCCTTCGGGTACGGCGCGCTGCCCCTGGTCGTGTGGGTGGGCCTCGATCCCGACGCGCTGCGCCCGGCCTTCCTCGCGGCGGCGGTCGCCGCCTGGGCAGCCGTCGCCGTGGCCGCCCGGTTCCTGCGGCTGCCGCCCGCCGGGTGGTGGCCCGGCACTGTCGATCCCCGCGCGCACGCGCTGGACGCGGCGATCCTGCGCCGCACCCCCGGCTCCGTCCGGCAGTTCTCCCTGGCCCAGGCCCTGCGCACGCGGACGCTCGCCGCGCTGGCCGCGATCCTGGTGTGCGCGGGCGCCGTGTCGGTGTTCGACGTGATCGTGGTCGCCCGCGCCGGGGTGTGGGGGCCGCTGGCCCTGCTGGTGGCACTGAACGGCGCCGGCCGGGCGCTGGCCATGCGCTGCTCGGAGGTCGTCGGCCGCAGGCGGGTGCTCGTCACCGTCCTCGCCCTCCTGGCTCTCGGCCAGGCTCTCCTCGCCGCGAGCCGGAGCGCGGGCGGCGGGGCGTCCGCACTGCCGTGGCTCGGCGCGCTCGCCGCCGGGCTGGCGGGCGGCGCCTTCTACCCGCTGGTCGCCAGCCTGGTCCGCGACTTCTTCGGCGCCGAGCGCGTCGGCCAGATCCACGCCGTCGTCTACAGCGCCAAGGCCGTGGCGGGGGTGGGCGCCGTCGCCCTGGCCGCCCTCGCCTTCACCACCCCGGCCGGGGCCCTGCTGCTCGCGGCCGGTCTGACGGCGGTCACCGCCCTGGCCACCACCCGCCTCCGCGCCCCTGGCCTCCCGGCCACCCTCCCCGCCTGAATCTGCCTGACCTGCCTGACCCGCCTGGCCTGCCCGACCCCACCCGACCCCACCCGACCCCGCCTGGCCCGCCTCCGGACGGGGCCGGGACGGAGCGGACGGCGCGTCGGCCCAGTCCCTCGACGCCCGGCCCGGACGCCGACCCGGACGCCGACCCGGTGGAGGCGCGGCGGCGGGGCGGAACGGCTGTGTGACGAGGTTCACCGGCGGAGATGCGGGTGGAACGGTATGCTGTAGGCAGTCGACGAGAAACCGTTGAAGCCCTTCTTCTGGAGCACCCATGTTGCACTCGGTTCAGGCAGGCGCCAAGATCCCCCGCCCGGCCACGCTCCGGGAGAGCGTGATCGAGGCCATCCAGGAGCTGATCGTCTCCGGCCAGCTCAAACCGGGTCAGCACCTGGTGGAGAGCGAGCTGGCCGAGCTGCTGGGCGTGTCGCGGCAGCCGGTGCGCGAGGCGCTGCAGCAGCTCAGCGGCGAGGGGTGGGTCGATCTGCATCCGGGCCAGGGGGCGTTCGTGCACGTCCCCACGGTGGAGGAGGCCGACCAGCTCCTCGCCGTCCGGGCGCTGCTGGAGACCGAGTCCGCCCGGCTCGCCGCGCAGCACGCGAGCGAGGAGGGCGTCAAGCGGCTGCGCGAGCTGTGCGCGCGCGGCACGGCGGCCGTCGAGGCCGACGAGATCGACACGGCCGTGGCCACCAACTCCGAGCTGCACGCCCTGGTGACGGCGCTGTCGGGCAACAAGGTGCTGGCCGAGCTGGCCGCCCAGGTCGCGCGCCGGGTGCGGTGGTACCACACGCCGGTGGCGCGGCAGCGCGGCATGACGTCCTGGCGCGAGCACGCCGCGCTGATCGACGCCATCGAGGCGGGTGACGGGGAGCGGGCCGCGCACATCATGCGCGAGCACACCGAGCACACCCGCGCGAGCTACATGGAGCAGCGTGCCGGCGAGCCGGTGGAGCCGCTGCCCAAGCCGGTACGCCGCCGCCGCCCACGCACCCTGTCCGCCGGCTGACCCCGGCCGGGGGAACCCACCGTCTGGCGACCCACCGGCCGGTGGGTCGCCGCCCGGACACCCGCCGCCCGGACACCCGCCGCCCGGTGACCCACCGGCCGGACACCCGGGGCTCCGGCCCGGCGGCCGGAGCCGAGATCCCGGAACGTGCCACGGCATGGCATGCCTGACGGGCCGGAGCGGCGATACCTGACGTTCACGGACTGCGGCTTGCCGGGAAACTTCTCGGGTAGAGGATGAGACCCCGACGGGAGGTGAATGATCATGAAGGCGTTCCTCCGCTTCCTGCTCGGCGAGCCCCTGGGCCAGCCGGCCGACGGCCGTGCGGTCGGCCTCGGTCTGGCCGCCGCGCTGAGGAAGCACCACTCCGCCGACGACGCGGAGCGTCATCTGCGCCGGTGGGCCGCGGAGCACGAGACCCGCAGGACCCGGCGGAGCTGAGCCCAGCCGTGGGCAGGAGCCGCCGCCCCCGCCCACGACCGGATCAGCCCCGGTCGGCCGGATCAGCCTTCGACGCGTTCCGAGACCTCCCGCACCTCGCCGTCCTCGTCCGCGCGGGCCGCGGCCCTGGTGTCACGGGCGGACTTGAGCAGGCTCAGCACCGTGGTCACCGCGAGGGTGCCGACGATGACGCCCAGGGACACCAGGATCGGGATCTCCGGAGCCCACGACACCCCGTCGTGGTGCAGGGCCTCCAGGATCAGCTTGACCCCGATGAAGGCCAGCACCACCGACAGCCCCTTGCTCAGGTACACGAGCCGGTCGAGCAGCCCGCCGATGAGGAAGAACAGCTGCCGCAGCCCCATCAGCGCGAAGGCGTTGGCCGTGAAGACCAGGTAGGGCTCCTTCGTCAGCCCGAAGATGGCCGGGATCGAGTCGAGCGCGAACAACAGGTCGGTGGTGCCGATGGCCACCATCACGATGAGCATGGGCGTGACCATCCGCCGGGCGCCCCCGGCCGGCCGCACCGTCAGGCGGGCCCCGTGGTAGGCGTCGGTGGTCGGCAGCAGCCGCCGTACGGCGCGCAGCGCGACGTTCTCCGAGAACTCGGCCTCCTCCTCTTCGTGCCCGATCAGCTTCCAGGCGGTGTAGACGAGGAAGGCGCCGAAGACGTAGAACAGCCAGTCGAACCTGGTCACCGCCTCCGCGCCGGCCGCGATGAACGCGCCCCGCATGACGAGGGCCAGCACGATGCCGATGAGCAGCACCTTCTGCCGATAGGCCCGCGGTACCCGGAACCTGCTCATGATCAGCAGGAAGACGAACAGGTTGTCGACGCTGAGCGAGTACTCGGTGATCCAGCCGGCGAAGAACTCCCCGCCGCGCCCGGGCCCCGACACCACCAGCAGCCCGACACCGAACGCGCAGGCCAGCGCCACGTAGAAGGACACCCAGCCGACGCACTCCCGAAACGACGGCTCGCGGGGGTTGCGGGCGACGAGGTAGAAGTCCAGGGCGAGGACGAGGCCGAAGCCGCCGATCGTGGCCAGCCAGATCCAGGCGGGCAGGTTCACCTGCGCGCTCCTTTCCGTCGGTGCGTCACCTGCGCGTGCCGCACGTACGTCTCCAGCAGCGCCGCGGCGCGCGGGTTGACCGTGGCCCGGCGCAGCAGCCAGTGCGGCATGAGCCGTTCGTGCACCCAGACGAACCCGAGCGCGAAGCCGAGGCTCACCATGGCCTGGAAGGCGAGGAACGCGCCCACGCCCTCGGTGGTGCCCGGCCCGGCGACGCCGTCCTGGAACAGGCGGGACAGCGGGAAGGCCGCCATCCAGTACAGGCCGGAGGGCCCGAAGGTGCCGTGCCGCAGCAGGCCCTCGCCGAGCAGCACCCCGTACAGGCCGCCGAAGAGGGCCAGCGGCACGGCGAGCGCGAGCGCCGACAGTGCCGCCAGGCCGGCGGGCTGCCCCGCGAGGAGGGTCAGCCCGCCGGCCATGGCGCCGGCGGCGGCTCCGATCGTCGCCCCTGGCAGGGCGAGTTCGAGACTGTGCCGTCCGACCATCAGCCCACGACCACGCCGAAGGCGAACAGGCTGTAGAACAGCATCCCGAGGTAGAAGCAGGCGCCGAACCCGATGATCACGTTGGTCCACCAGCGCGGCCTGATCGGTTTGGGCAGCATGCGGTTGTTGACCAGCAGCAGCGTCACGCAGTACGCCCCCATCGCGAACGTCGACAGGAACGCCAGCGTGTCCAGGATCCCGCTCGGCCCGTCGGCCGGGCCGAACAGCAGGATCAGGATGCCGAAGATGATCACGCCCCAGAGGAAGCCCGCGTACAGGTGCGACATGCGCAGCTTCTTCGCGCCGGGCACGAAGTTGTAGGTCATGTCGGCCTGGCCGCGGGAGAAGGAGTCGAACAGCCCGAGCGTGGCGTTCAGGCCGATCAGCGCGATGAAGCCGAGGAAGATCGTGCCGAGCACCGAGCTGCCCGCCGAGGAGACGGCGTCCGCCATCGCGGTCAGCGCGACCTCGCGCTCCTCGTTCTGGATGACCGCGCGGACGCCGGGGTTCTGCCGGGCGGCCGCCTGCGCGATGACCGTGAACGAGACCGTCACCAGCATGGTGACGCCCCAGAACAGCAGCAGCGCGTCGAAGGTGACCCACCGCCGCCAGCCCCTCCACTTGGCCATCTCGGCCGGGTCGTCGGTGTCGAACATGAACCCCCGCGACGGCATGGCTTCCTCCTCGCCCGCGTGCCGCAGGCCGCGGATGCGCGGGATGTGGGCGCCCATGCCGGCCCCCGAGTCGCGCAGGTGCAGCGTGTACCACATCTGCTGCATGCCGGAGGGCCCGGCGAACGCGCACGCGCCGACGATCACCGGGAACCAGGCCGCCGACATGGCCTCCGACGGCAGGTAGCCGATGGCGAACATCCCGGACAGGGTGCTGGCGACGTCGCTCCAGGAGCCCACCATGGCGGCGACCACGGCGGTGCCGATCACCAGGGTCCCGATGAGCAGCGACAGCACGTTCTCCAGCACGTTGTAGATCACCTTGGCCAGGCTGAAGACCACCCCGACCAGGACGAGCCCGATGATCGCGGTCACCATCCACGGAATCCCGGTGATCTGCTCGAACGCCGCCGCCCCGGCCGACAGGTGCCCCGGCCAGATGTAGACGGCGATGGCGACGACGAAGAAGAACCACATCAGCGGCTTGAACACCCGGGCCGCGCCGGAGAAGATGCTCTCCCCCGTGGCCATGGCGTAGCGTGCCATCTCCAGCATGACCACGGCCTGCAGCGTGACGCCGATCAGGAACAACCAGCGGATCTCCGGCCCGAACAGCAGCACGAGCCGGGGCCACATGTACGACTCGCCCATCCCCACGCCCAGAGCCACGAGGAACACCGTGGGCCCGAGGATGTGCACCGAGGGGGGCGCGTCGGGGAGTCTCCTGATGGGCATCGGCTCCAGCCGGCCCGCTTTCCATACTCGTTCGTCCTCGACCGGCGGCGCTGCCGCGGCCGGTGTCTTCGATGTGTCCACCTACGGACCTCCAGGGGGGTTTGGTCGATCTCCTTCGCTGCCCCGATGCGCCCCCTCACCCGTTCGCGCCGCGGCCGGCGCGGGACTCGGCTCGTCCCTCGCGCGTCCGCCTCCGGCCTGACCGGGTTCCTGCTACGCCGCGCTCGGCTCTAGCGCAGCAGTCCGGCCGCCCGGGCCCAGCGGTACTTGGCGCCGAGGACCGCGACGGGCTTCTCCGTCGTGTACGGGTAGGCGACCACGCCGTGCTCGAACAGGTACTCGCAGGCCTCCTCCACCTCGGTGTCCCCGGCGAGCGAGGCCACGACCGGCTTGACGTTGCCCTTGTCCCGCTCCTCGGCCACCACGCGGGCGATCAGCTCGGCGAAGACCATGGGCGGGGTGACGATCGTGTGCCAGTAGCCGAGCACGAGCGCGTGGATGCGCTCGTCGGCCAGGCCGAGGCGGACGGTGTTCTCGTAGGTCGTGGGCGGCTCGCCGCCGGTGATGTCGATGGGGTTGCCGGCGGCGCCGAACGGCGGGATGTGGGCGCGGAACGCCTCGTCCAGGTCCGGCGGGATGTCCATGAGCGTCAGCCCGGCGTCCACGCAGGCGTCCGACAGGAGCACCCCGGAGCCGCCCGCCCCGGTGATGATGACCACGTTCTCACCCTTGGGCGCGGGCAGCAGCGGCAGGGTCCTGGCGTACTCGAGCATGTCGTTGAGCCCGGGCGCGCGGACCACGCCGGCCTGCTTGAGTATGTCGTCGTAGACCTTGTCGTCGCCGGCCAGGGCGCCGGTGTGGGAGCCGGCTGCCCTGGCGCCCATCGCGGTGCGGCCGGCCTTCAACACGATGACCGGCTTCTCCCTGACGACCCGGCGGGCCGCCTCGACGAAGCCGCGGCCGTCCTTGAGGTCCTCCAGGTGCATGGCGACGGCGCGGGTGTGGTCGTCCTGTTCGAAGAAGGTGAGCAGGTCGTCCTCGTCCACGTCGGCCTTGTTGCCGACGCCGACGATGGCCGACACGCCCATCCGGGTGGTGCGGCTGAAGCCCAGGATGGCCATGCCGATGCCGCCGCTCTGCGAGGTCAGCGCGACCCCGCCCTTGACGTCGTAGGGGGTGCAGAAGGTCGCGCAGAGGTTGGCGGGCGTGTAGTAGTAGCCGTAGATGTTGGGGCCGAGCACGCGCACGCCGTGCCGTCTGGCGATCTCGACGATCTCGCGCTGGCCCTCGGCGTTTCCGGTCTCGGCGAAGCCCGACGGGATCATGATGGCGCCGGCGGCGCCCTTGCGCCCCACCTCCTCCAGTGCCGGGGCGACGAACTTCGCGGGGATGGCGAAGACCGCCACGTCCACGTCGTAGGGCACGTCGGCGACGCTCCGGTAGGCGGGCAGCCCCATGATCTCGGAGGCCTTGGGATTGATCGGGAAGATCTGGCCCTGGAAGCCGCCGTTGATGAGGTTGCGCATGACCGAGTTGCCGATCTTGCCGGTCTCGGCGGACGCGCCGATCACGGCGACCGAGCGCGGCCGGAAGATGCGGGTCATCTGCCGGAGGATCTCCTCGCGGGAGGGCCGCTCGGGCTCGGGCGCCGGCTCGCCGACGATGATCCGCACGTCGGCGGCGACGGCTCCGGCGGCGCTCGCGAAGACGGGGTTGAGGTCCACCTCGGTGATCTCGGGGTGGTCGGCGACGAGCCGGCCGACCCGCTCGATCAGCCCCGCGAGCGCCTCCCGGTTCGCGGGCTCGGCCCCGCGGGCACCACGGAGCACGTCCGCCGCTCTGATGTCGTCCAGCATCGCAAGCGCATCATCACCCGAAACCGGGGCAAGCCGGAAGGTCACATCCTTGAGCACCTCGACCAGCACCCCGCCGAGGCCGAAGGCGACGATCTTGCCGAAGGTGGGGTCGGTGACCGCGCCGACGATGACCTCGTGGCCGCCGCCGACGAGCTGCTGCACCTGCACGCCGTCGATGCGGGCGGCCGCATCGTGGGCGCGGGCGTTGGCGACGACGCGCTCGTAGCCGTCCCTGACCTCCCCCTCCGTCCTCAGCCCGACCAGGACGCCGCCCGCGTCGGTCTTGTGCAGGATGTCGGGCGAGACGATCTTGAGCACCACGGGGAGGCCGATCTCGGCGGCGATCCGGGCCGCCTCGCCGGCCGACGTCGCCAGGCCCTCGCCGGGGGTGGCGATGCCGTACGCCTGGCAGATCCGCCGCCCCTCGGGCGCGGTCAGCGCCGAACGGCCCGCCGCCCGCGCCTTTTCCAGGATCTCCCGGACGCCGTCCATCTCCACGTCCATGACCGCGTCCATTCAGATGACTCCGTTCTGCTTCAGCTCGGCCAGTTCCTCGGCGCCGACGCCGATGGAGGCGTAGATCTCCTGGTTGTGCTCGCCGAGCAGCGGCGGGGTCCGCACCTCGACCGGCGAGTCCGACAGTTGCAGCGGGCTGGCGACGGTGAGGAACTCGCCGCGCTGGGGGTGGTCGACGGTGACGACGATGCCCTCCTGGCGCAGGCTCTCGTCCTCGGCGAGCTCCTTGGTGGACAGGATGGGCCCGCACGGGATGTTCTCGGCGTTGAGCCGGTCGAGGACGGTCCACTTGTCCTGGCGGATCGTCCACTCCTCGATGAGCTGGAACATCTTGTCCAGCTTGGGCAGCCGGGCCTCGGGCGTGGCCCACTCGGGGTCGTCGGCCAGCTCGGGACGGCCGATGATGGCCGACAGCGGCCGCCAGCCGACCGGCTGGACGATCACGTAGATGTAGTCGTTGGGCCCGCCGGGCGCGCAGCGCACCGCCCAGCCGGGCTGGCCGCCGCCGCTGGCGTTGCCCGAGCGGGGCACCTCGTCGCCGAAGGTCCTGTTGGGGTACTCGCGTAGCGGGCCGTGCGCGAGCCGCTGCTGGTCACGCAGCTTGACCCGGCACAGGTTCAGCACGGCGTGCTGCATGGCCACCTGCACCCGCTGGCCGCGGCCGGTCCGCTCGCGCTGCACCAGGGCGGCCAGGATGCCGGCGACCGCGTGGATGCCGGTGCCGGAGTCGCCGATCTGGGCGCCGGTCGCCAGCGGCGGGCCCTCCTCGAAGCCGGTGGTGGCCATCGAGCCGCCCATCGCCTGGGCGATCACCTCGTACGCCTTGAACGTGGCGTAGCGGCCGGCGCCGAAGCCCTTGATCGAGGCGTAGACCAGGCGCGGGTTGAGCTCCTGGAGGCGCTCCCAGGGGAAGCCCATCCGGTCCACGGCGCCCGGCCCGAAGTTCTCCACCAGCACGTCGGAGCCCTTCACCAGCTCGGTGAAGATCTCCTTGCCGCGCTCGCTCTTCATGTTGAGCGTGATGCTGCGCTTGTTGCAGTTGAGCATCGTGAAGTAGAGGCTGTCGACGTCGGGCACGTCGCGGAGCTGCCGGCGGGTGATGTCGCCGGTGGGGGCCTCCAGCTTGACCACGTCGGCGCCGAGCCAGGCGAGCAGCTGGGTGGCCGACGGGCCGGACTGGACGTGGGTCATGTCGAGGACGCGGACACCTTCGAGAGCCTTCACAGCCACCGCCTGCCTACTTGTACATGGTCTGGTTCATGGTCCCCGGGGCGTACACCTCGGGATCGACCCACACGTTGATGAGCGACGGCTTGCCCGACTCGCGCGCCCGCCGCAGCGCCGGCCCGATCTCGGCCGGGTCGCGCACCTCCTCGCCGTGGCCGCCGAGCAGCTTGGCGAACTCGCCGTAGCGGATGTCGCCGAGGGTGTTGCCGACGCGGGCACGCTCCGCGCCGTACTTGGCGGCCTGGCCGTAGCGGATCTGGTTCATCGAGGAGTTGTTGCCGATGACGCCGATGAACGGCAGGTCGAAGCGGACCATGGTCTCGAAGTCCCAGCCGGTCAGGCTGAAGGCGCCGTCGCCGAACAGGCAGAGCACCTCCTTGTCGCGGCGAGCCTGCTTGGCGGCCATCGCGAAGGCCATGCCGACGCCGAGCGTGCCGAGTGGGCCCGGGTCCATCCAGTGGCCGGGCGACTTGGGCTGGACGACCTGGCCGGAGAAGGTGACGATGTCGCCGCCGTCGCCGATGTAGATGGTGTCCTCGGTGAGGAACTCGTTGATCTCGTGCACGAGCCGGTACGGGTCGATCGGCCGGGCGTCGGACAGCTGGCGCGGCAGGCGCTTGTCGTACGCCTTGGCCTCGACCGCGCGCAACTCGTCGAGCCACTCCTTGCGCCTGGCCGCCGCGCCGTCGAGCCGGCCGCTCGCGGCCTGGGCCGCCGCCGACAGGATGAGGCCGGCGTCGCCGACGATCCCGAGGTCGATGTCGCGGTTCTTGCCGACGGTGCGGTAGTCGAGGTCGATCTGGACGACCGTGGCCGACGGTGACAGGCGCTTGCCGTAGCCCATCCGGAAGTCGAACGGCGTGCCGACGATGATGATGAGGTCGGCCTCGGTGAAGGCGTGCCGCCGGGAGAGCTGGAAGTGGTGCGGGTCGCCCGGCGGGAGGGTGCCGCGGCCGGAGCCGTTCATGTAGGCCGGCACGTTGAGCGCGCGGACGAAGTCGATGGCGGCGTCGGTCGCGCGGCAGGTCCAGACCTGGCTGCCGAGCAGCACGCACGGCTTCTCCGCGTGCGCGAGCAGGTCGGCCAGCCGCTCGATCGCCTCGGGGTCGCCCTGCTGGCGCGTCGAGGCGCGGTAGTGGCCGGCCTTGGGGATGCGCGCCCTGTCCAGCGGCACCTTCGCGTCGAGCACGTCGCGCGGGATCTCCAGGAACGACGGGCCGGGCGCGCCGTGGTAGCACTCCCGGAACGCCATCGAGACGATGTCGGCCACCCGCTCGGTGCTGGGCACCGTCGCGGCGAACTTGGTGATCGGCGTCATCATGTCGACGTGCGGCAGGTCCTGCAGCGAGCCCATCTTGTGCTGGCTGAGCGCGCCCTGCCCGCCGATGAGCAGCATCGGGCTCTCCGCGCGGAAGGCGTTGGCCACGCCGGTGACCGCGTCGGTGGTGCCCGGCCCGGCCGTGACCACGGCGCAGCCGGGCCTGCCGGTGATGCGGGCGTGGCCGTCGGCCGCGTGGGCGGCCACCTGTTCGTGGCGTACGTCGATGACCTCGATGCCCTCGTCGACACAACCGTCGTAGATGTCGATGATGTGGCCGCCGCAGAGCGTGTAGATCACGTCCACGCCCTCGGCCTTGAGTGCCTTGGCCACAAGATGTCCGCCAGAGATCGTTTCTGACATGCGTGCCAACCTCTCCCGACGCTGTCTTCCGCATACTGCATACCGTATGAGGCCAATGGTTACCCCGCCGCGCGGGGCCTGTCTAGCCCCTTCCGGGCAACTCGATCAGCTCGACCGGCTCGCCGCGCCACCCCGGAGGCACCACGGCCAGCGCGTCCGCCAGCGCCGCGCCCCACAGCGAACCCGGCCGGTCGTGTCCCACGGGCACCGCCTGGTCGCCCCGCCTGCGCACGGCGACCAGGCGGGTGTCCTCGGGGTGCGGGCGGACGGCCGCCAGGGTGCCCGCGCTTCCCGCCCGGGTGGCCCCGGTCAGGGTGCGCAGGATCGGGACGAGGAGGGTCAGCGCGGCGCCGAGGGCCGCGTACGGGTTGCCGGGCAGGCCCACGACGAGGGTGCCGCACCGCAGGCGGGCGAGGAGCTGCGGGTGGCCGGGGCGCACGGCGACCCCGTCGACCAGCACTTCGGCCCCGAGCCGGTCGAGCACGGCACGCAGGTGGTCGGCGGGCCCCTTCGACGACGCCCCGCACACGACCACCACCCGCACGGCACCCGCCCGGGCCCACGGCGGCGGGGGCGGCAGTCGCGGGTCCGCGCGGCCCACGTGGGACGGCGGCGAGGGCGGTGCCGTCCGTCCGGGGCGGGGTGGTTCCAGGCGCGCGGGCGGGGACAGGGCCCGCAGGAGGGGCTCCTGGCCGTCGGGGAGGTGGTCGCTCGCCACGACCCGGCCACCGGCCCACTCCACCAGGCCCGGCAGGAACGGCCCGATGGCGTCGCGCACCCGTCCCGGCCCCGGCACTCCTTCGTGCACCACCTCGTCACCGGTGACCAGCACGGACACCGCCGGCCGGGGCCGTACGGGCAAGGTGTCGTGCCCGAGTCCGGCGGCCAGCGCGAGCACCACGGGCGTCACCGCGACCCCGGCCTCCAGCACCACCGCGCCCTCGGCGACGTCCTCACCGCGCCGCCGCACATGCCGCCCCGCCTCCAGCGGCCCCCTCCCCCACACCCACTCCGGCGACGGCGCCCCACCCCTCTCCCCCGCCCAGCCGTCACGGCCGGGATCGGGTGACGACGCGGGACCGGGCGCGGAGGGGGAGGCGCAGGTGGGGGCGCCGGGCCGGACCAGGGCGTCCTCGTGGCGGAGCACCGCCGACGTGCCGTCCGGGACGGGGGCGCCGGTCGCGATCTCCACCGCCTCACCGGCCCGCAGCGGGCACCCGTACGGCCGGCCGCCCGCGAGGACGCGCCCGACCACCCGCCACGGCGGCTCTCCCCCCACCGCGTACCCGTCCATGGCCGCCACGTCCGCGCCGGGCACCGCCACCGACGCCCGGAGCGGCAGCGCCAGACGGCACCCCAGCGCCTCGACCAGCGGCACCACGACCGGCGCACCGGGAACACTCCTTCCCCCGGCATCCGGGCCCTGCACCGGCGAGCCCCCGATGGGCACGTCCGGGGAGTGCGGCGGAGGCGCGTTCCCCACGATCAGGGCCCGGGCGGCGGCCACGGCGATCCGGCGGGCCTCCTCCCACGCCACTCCGCGACAGCTCGGCCGGCCTCCGGCGCCGCCGTGCGAGTGCGGGTGGTGGTGGGGCTTCACAGGCATGGGCCGCTCCCTTGACCGGTAATTTTCCATACTGTATACCGAATGCACATACGACGCGAGAGCGGAGCGGAGCATGAAGGTCGCTGTTCTTGGCGCCGGCGCCATAGGCGCGTACGTGGGGGCCGCCCTGCACCGGGCAGGGGTCGAGGTGCACCTCATCGCGAGGGGCGCGCACCTCGCGGCCATCCGGGAGTCCGGTGTGCGGGTGCTGAGCCCACGGGGCGACTTCACCGCCCACCCCAACGCGACCGCCGACCCTCGCGAGGTCGGCCCGGTCGATCACGTCTTCCTGGGACTCAAGGCCAACGCTTACGCGGCGGCCGGACCGATGGTCGGACCGCTGCTGCACGAGTCCACGAGCATCATCGCCGCACAGAACGGCATCCCGTGGTGGTACTTCCACGGACTCGACGGCCCCTACCGGGGCCACCGGATCGAGAGCGTGGACCCGGGCGGCGCGGTGACGGCGGCGCTGCCGCTGGAGCGGGCGGTCGGCTGCGTGGTCTACGCGGCCACCGAGATCGAGGCACCCGGCGTGATCCGCCACCTGGAGGGCACCCGGTTCTCGATCGGCGAGCCCGACGGGCGGCTGTCGGCCCGGTGCGGGGCCTTCAGCGAGGCGGCCGTGGCGGGCGGCCTGAAGTGCCCGGTGGAGCACGACCTGCGCCGTGACATCTGGATCAAGCTCATGGGCAACATCGCGTTCAACCCGATCAGCGCGCTGGCCCGGGCCACGATGGCCGGGATCTGCCGCCACGACGGCGCACGGGAGCTGGTCGTGGCCATGATGCGCGAGACGCTCCAGGTGGCCAGGAGCGTCGGCTGCGATCCCGGCGTCTCGATCGAGCGCCGCCTGCGGGGCGCCGAACGGGCGGGCGAGCACCGGACGTCCACCCTCCAGGACCTGGAGAAGGGCAAGCCGATGGAGCTGGACGTGCTGCTGGCGGCGGTCGTGGAGCTCGCCGACCTGACGGGCACGAACGTGCCCACCCTGCGGGCGATCCACGCGGTGAGCGACCTGCTCAACGAGAACCTTGTCCGCGCGAGCTAACAGGCATACCGTAGGCTGTATACAGAATGGAGGGATCATGAGCTATGACCGCCTGACCCGTCCACTGGTGCGTGAGAACGGGGTGCTGCGGCCCGCGACCTGGGACGAGGCCCTGGACCGGGCCGCCGAGGGATTTCGCCGCAACATCGCCCGGCACGGGCCCGACTGCTTCGCCATGCTGTCGTGCGCCCGTTCGACGAACGAGATGAACTACGTCGGGCAGAAGTTCACCCGCGTGGTGATCGGCACCAACAACGTGGACTCGTGCAACCGCACCTGTCACGCGCCGAGCGTCGCCGGGCTGTCGGCGGTGTTCGGCAGCGGCGGCGGGACGTCCTCCTACCAGGAGGTGGAGGACACCGACGTGATCGTGATGTGGGGGTCGGCGGCGCGCAACGCCCACCCGATCTTCTTCCACCATGTGCTGAAGGGGCTGCGCAACGGCGCCCGGATGTTCGCGGTGGACCCGCGCCGCACCGGCACCGCCCAGTGGGCCGACCTGTGGCTGGGGCTGAACGTGGGCACCGACATCCCGCTGGCCCACGCCGTGGCCCGGGAGATCATCCACGCCGGGCTGCACAACGAGGCGTTCATCGCGCGGGCGACCAGCGGGTTCGCCGAGTTCCGGGCGGCGGTGGAGCCGTGGACGCTGACCGCCGCCGAACAGGTGACCGGCGTGCCGGCCACGGCCATCCGCGAGCTGGCCCACGCCTACGCCCGCGCCGACCGGGCCCAGCTCTGCTGGACCCTCGGCATCACCGAGCACCACAACGCCACCGACAACGTCCGCGCGCTGATCAACCTGGCGCTGCTGACGGGCCACGTGGGCCGCTACGGCTCGGGCCTGTCGCCGCTGCGCGGCCAGAACAACGTGCAGGGCGGCGGCGACATGGGCGCCATCCCCAACCGCCTGCCGGGCTTCCAGGACATCCTCGACACCGAGGTGCGCGCCCGGTTCGAGGGCGTGTGGCGGGTGCCGATCCAGCCCCGGTACGGGCGCAACCTGACCCAGATGCTGGAGGGCATGGCCGAGGGCGAGGTCACCACCTGCTACCTCATCGGCGAGAACCCGGTCCAGTCCGAGGCCGACTCGCTGGCCTGCGTCAAGCGCCTGTCGATGCTCGACCACCTGGTGGTCCAGGACATCTTCCTCACCAAGACCGCGCAGATGGCCGACGTGGTGCTGCCGGCCAGCGCCGCCTGGTGCGAGGCCGAGGGCACGTTCACCAACAGCGAGCGGCGGGTGCAGCGGGTGCGCCGGGCCCTCGACCCGCCGGGCGAGGCGCGCGACGACATCGAGATCCTGTGCGAGCTGGCGCGCCGGCTCGGCCACGACTGGCACTACGACGGCGCCGAGGAGGTCTGGGATGAGCTGCGCCGCCTGTCTCCCGCGCACGCCGGGATGACGTACCGGCGGCTGGAGGACCTGCAGGGCATCCAGTGGCCGTGCCCGTCGGAGGACTCGGTCGAGCCGCCCTACCTGCACGGGCGGCTGTGGGAGAGCGACCCGGTCAGGCGCGGCCGGCCGGCCCCGTTCGCGGTCATCCCGCACCGGCCGCCGGTGGACCTGCTGGACGAGGAGTACCCGCTGCGGCTGACGACCGGCCGCCGGCTCGACTCGTACAACACCGGAGTGCAGTCGTCGGGCTTCGCCTCGCCGCTGCGCCGGGGGGAGACCATCGAGATGTGCCCGGAGGACGCCGCGCGGCTCGGCCTGGTCGCCGGCGAGGAGGTGCGGATCACCTCGCGGCGCGGCTCGGTCGTCGCCCCGGTCTACGTGGACCCGGCGCTGCGGCCGGGACTGGTCTTCATGACCATGCACTTCCCGGACGAGGTGGACACCAACGCGCTCACCATCGAGGCGACCTGCCCGATCGCGGGCACGGCCGAGTTCAAGGCGGCGGCCGTGCGGGTCGAGAGGCTCGTCCCGCAGCCCGCCCCGCAGCCGTCCCTGCGGTCCGCTCCGCAGCCCGTACAGGCCGGGTGACGCCGTGGACCTGCGATTCCGCGACGTCGAGCCGACCGAGGAGGAGCGCGCGGCGGTCGACGCGCTCCTCGGCCCGCCCGCCAGCGCCTGGGAGGGCGGCCCGCGCACGGACGCCGACCTGCGCGTCGCCGCCCGCGCCGAGCGGTCCCGCGACCTGCTGCTGCCCGCGCTGCACGCGGTCAACGACCGGGTGGGCTGGGTCAGCGAGGGCGCGCTCGACTACATCTGCCGCCGCCTCACCGTTCCACCCGCCGAGGCGTACGGCGTGGCGTCGTTCTACTCGCTGCTGTCGCTGGAGCCGCGCCCCGCGCGGGTGCTGCACGTCTGCACCGACCTGGCCTGCCAGGCGCGGGGCGGCGACGAGGTGCGGCGGCGTGTCGAGGAACGGCTCGGCCCGCCGGGCGAGGGCTGGCAGCCGAGCCCGTGCCTCGGGCTGTGCGAGCGCGCCCCGGCGGCGCTCGCCCTGGAGGCGGGCGAGACCCCGCGCGCGACGGTCTACGGCCCGGCCACGGCGGCCGAACCGGCGGCGCACGACGAGACGGACGGGCCGGTGACGGACGGGCCGGTAACGGACGGGCCGGTAACGGACGGGCCAGTGGCGAGCGGGCCAGTGGCGAGCGGGCCGGTGACGGGCTGGCGCGACGAGGAGACGTGTGAGCCGGCGGCGGAGGCGGCCGTGCCGCAGGCCGGGCGGCCGGAGCTGGTGCTGCTGCGCCGGATCGGCGTGGTGGACCCGGCCAGCCTGGACGACTACCGGGCGCACGGCGGGTACGCGGCGCTGCGCCGGGCCCTGCGCCTCGGGCCGGCCGGCGTGATCCGGGAGGTGCTGGAGTCGGGCCTGGTGGGCCGGGGCGGCGCCGCGTTCCCGACCGGCCGCAAGTGGGACGCCACGGCCCGCCGGCCCGACCACCCCCACTACCTGGTGTGCAACGCCGACGAGAGCGAGCCCGGCACGTTCAAGGACCGGGTGCTCATGGAGGGCGACCCGTACGCGCTGGTCGAGGCCATGACGGTCGCGGCCTACGCCACCGGGTGCGCCAAGGGCTACCTCTACATCAGGGGCGAGTACCCGCGGGCCACCCGCCGGCTGGAACACGCCATCGCCACGGCCCGCGCCAGGGGCCTGCTCGGCGGCGACATCCTCGGCCACGGCTTCTCGTTCGACATCGAGCTGCGGCGCGGCGCGGGCGCGTACATCTGCGGCGAGGAGACCGCGATCTTCAACTCGATCGAGGGGTACCGGGGCGAGCCGCGCAGCAAGCCGCCGTTCCCGGTGGAGAAGGGCCTGTTCGGCAAGCCGACGGTGGTCAACAACGTCGAGACGCTGGTCAACGTGCTGCCGATCCTGGAGCACGGCGCCCAGGCGTACGCGGCCGTGGGCACGAAGGAGTCCACGGGCACCAAGCTGTTCTGCGTGTCCGGCACGGTGGACAAGCCGGGCGTGTACGAGCTGCCGTTCGGGGCGACGCTGCGGGACCTGCTGGACCTCGCCCGGCCGGTGGGCACGCTGCGGGCGGTGCTGCTCGGCGGCGCGGCCGGCGCGTTCGTGACCGACCCCGACGTCCCGCTGACGTTCGAGGGCACCAGGCAGGCGGGCGCCACGCTCGGGTCCGGCGTGGTGCTCGTCCTGAACGACACCGTGGACCTCAAGGCCATCCTGCTGCGCATCGCGGAGTTCTTCCGCGACGAGTCCTGCGGCCAGTGCGTGCCGTGCCGCGTCGGCACCGTACGCCAGGAGGAGGCCCTGCACCGGCTGTCCGGCCGGGTCGACCAGCGCGACCTGCTGCTCCTGCGGGAGGTCGGCCGCACCATGAGGGACGCCTCCATCTGCGGTCTGGGCCAGACGGCCTGGAACGCGGTGGAGTCGGCCATCGACCGTCTGGGGGTGTACTCGTGATCCCGCTCCAACCGCCGCGCAGGCTCGTCGACGTCGAGATCGACGGCGAGACCGTGCGGGTGCCCGAAGACGCCACCGTCCTGGACGCCTGCGCGGCGGCCGGGAAGGACGTGCCGACCCTCTGCCACGGCGACACGCTCACCCCGAAGAACGCCTGCCGGGTCTGCGTGGTCGAGGTGGCGGGCGCGCGGACGCTGGCCCCGGCCTGCTCCAGGAAGGTCGAGGCCGGCATGTCCGTCGGCACGGACACCGAGCGGGCCAGGCACAGCCGCAAGGTGGTGCTGGAGCTGCTCGCCTCGTCCGTGGACCTGTCGACCACGCCGCGCGCCGCCGAGTGGATCGCCGAGTACGGCGCCGAGCCCGGCAGGTTCGGCGAGCAGGCGGCCACGGTCGCGCAGCCGCCCAAGGTGGACAACGACCTGTACGTGCGCGACTACGGCAAGTGCATCCTGTGCTACAAGTGCGTGGACGCCTGCGGCGAGCAGTGGCAGAACACCTTCGCCATCGCGGTGGCGGGCAGGGGGTTCGACGCGACGATCTCCACCGAGTTCGACGCCCCGCTCACCGACTCGGCCTGCGTCTACTGCGGCAACTGCGTCGAGGTGTGCCCCACCGGGGCGCTGTCGTTCAAGTCGGAGTTCGACATGCGCGCCGAGGGCACCTGGGACGAGTCGCGGCAGACGCGGACGACGACGATCTGCAGCTACTGCGGAGTGGGCTGCAACCTGACCCTGCACGTCCAGGAGAACAAGATCGTCAAGGTGACGTCGCCGCACGACAACCCGGTCACCCACGGCAACCTCTGCGTCAAGGGCCGCTTCGGATACGGCTATGTCTAGGGTGCCCCATGTCTGGGGTGCCCCATGTCCAGGGTGCAGCCAATGTCCAGGGTGACCGTGCGGCGGCCGGTGCTGCGCGTCCGGCAGGCCGTGCCCGCGCACCGGATCGACTCGCTGGCCGCCGAGGAGCCGCTGGAGATCAGGGTCGGCGGCGAGCCGCTGACGGTCACCATGCGCACCCCGGGCGACGACTTCGACCTGGCGGCCGGTTTCCTGGTCAGCGAGGGGACGGTCGCCGCGCCCGCCGACATCGTGGCGATCCGCTACTGCGCGGGGGCGACGCGCGAGGGTCTCAACACCTACAACGTCGTGGACGTCACGCTCGCGCCCGGTGTGGCCGCGCCGCGGGCGCGCAACTTCTACACCACCTCCTCCTGCGGCGTCTGCGGCAAGGCGTCGTTGGAGGCGGTGCGGACCGTGGCCCGGTGGGACGTACGGGACGACCCGGTCGAGCTCTCCCTGGAGACGGTCGCCGCCCTGCCGGACCGGCTGCGCGCCGCCCAGCGGGTCTTCGACCGGACCGGCGGGCTGCACGCGGCGGGGCTGTTCACCGCGGCCGGCGAGCCGCTGTGCGTGCGCGAGGACGTCGGCCGGCACAACGCCGTGGACAAGCTACTGGGGTGGGCGCTGCGGACGGGGCGCCTCCCGCTGCGGTCCGCGGTGCTCATGGTCTCCGGCCGCGCCTCGTTCGAGCTGGTGCAGAAGGCCGTCATGGGCGGCGTCCCCGTCCTGGCGGCGGTGTCGGCGCCGTCCTCGCTCGCCGTGGAGCTCGCCGCCGAACGGGGGCTGACGCTGATCGGCTTCCTGCGGGGCGAGTCGATGAACGTCTACACCTGCGACCAGCGCCTGAACGTCACCCCGGGCGGCGGAAACGGCTCTTCCGCCGCGCGTCCTGCGGGGTGATGAGGGGATGTCGACCGGCGTGCCACGCCCCCGGCCGCTGTTCGGCATCCCTCCCCCGTGCCGTCACGAGGGCGGCGAGTAGAGCCACGGGGAGCGCAGGTCGTAGAAGTCCGGCTGCCCCTCGAACAGGCTCATCATCTCCTCGAACGCCTCACGCAGGCGGGGCGGCAGCTCCTTGCGCTCGCCCTGCCTGGCCTCCTCCTCGCTGGTGAAGTACGCCGCGTCGACGTAGGTGCCGTCGTCCTCCACGGCGGCGAGCCCGCCGATCAGGTCGGGCCGCGCCTGGGCGAGGTCCGCCTCACCGGCCCGCATCAGCTCGCGGACCCGGCCGGCGTCGCGGACGCGGCCACGGATCACCTGGACGAACCCGGCGGAGTCGGACCCTCCGCGCAGGTACGGCTCGGCCCGCTCGGAGTCGTGGAAGGAGACCTCCCCGGCGAACAGCTTCGCCGTCTCCATCCACCACTGGTGCTGCTCTGGGCGTTCGGAGTTGGCGCGGGCGGCCTCGCGCGACTCGAACCGCGCGATGTTCACGAACATCCCGTCCTCCGTCACCCCGGCGGTGGTGCCGAGCCAGCCGTGGGCGGCGGGCTGGAGCTCGCGCATCCACTGGTCGAGCGCGTCCCGGATCTCTCCGGCGTCGCCGACCTGCCCCTGTATGACCTGGATGAACATGGCCTCTCCCCTCCGGGTGGTGCTGCCTCCCTCCACGCTAGGAACGGCCGGCCGTACGGTCGATCTCCGGCGGGCCAAGACCTCGTCGCGGCCCGTTGACCCGCGCGGGATGGTGGGGAGCGGGCCGGCGAGCATAGTGTCTTCATATGTAGATGACGTCTATGTTTCGAGCAGCTCTGCTCGCCACTTGGTAGGGTGTCAACCGTCGAAGCCCACGTGCCCGGAGCGGATGAGATGCGATGACCCTTCCTGTTGACGCCGCGGACGGCGGAGCGCAGAGCGGTGTCCGGGGGGTGAAGTCCGCCGCGCGCACGGTGGAGTTGCTGGAGCTGCTCGCCTCACGCCAGAACCGCCCGGCCCGGCTGCGCGAGCTCAGCGAGGCGCTCGGCGCGCCGCGGAGCAGCGTCTACGCGCTCATCCGGACGCTCGCCGAGCACGGCTGGGTGCGCACCGACGCCACGGGCACGCTCTACAGCATCGGCATCCGCGCCCTGCTCGCCGGCACGACGTACCTCGACACCGACCCCTACCTGCGCATCGTCCAGCCGCACATCAACGACCTCAGCGCGCTGCTCGACGAGACGATCCACTTCGGCCGCCTCGACCGGGACGACATCGTCTACCTGGCGACGAAGGAGTCCAGCCAGTACCTCCGCCCGTTCAGCCGGGTGGGGCGCAGGCTGCCGGCGTTCAGCACCGCCATGGGCAAGGCGCTGCTGGCCGAGCGGCTCGGCACGGACATGGAGGTGCCCGTCCCCGAGCGGCTCACCCCGCTCACCCCCCACACCATCGTGGACCGCGACGCCCTGGTCGCCGACCTGCGGCAGGCTCGCGAGCGCGGCTACGCCACCGACGACGAGGAGAACTACGAGGGCGTGGCGTGCTTCGGCTTCGCCCTGCGCTACAGCCGCCCGGCGACCGACGCGATCAGCTGTTCGGTGCCGGTCGCGAACCTCACCCCCGAGCGGTCCCGCGAGATCGTCGAGGCGATGGAGCGCACGCGGCTGGCCATCGAGCGGATGGCTCCGGTCGATCTGTCCGCCGAGTTCTGAGGTGGACGCCGCCTCCACGGGCCTGCTGCTCCTGGCCGGGATCGCCTCCGGACTGGCCGGCTCGGTCGCCGGACTGGCCTCGCTGTTCAGCTATCCGGCGCTGCTGGCCGTCGGGCTGCCGCCGATCGTCGCGAACGTCACCAACACGGTGGCCATGTTCTCGACCACGGTCGGCGCCGCCGCGGGCTCGCGCGCCGAGCTGCGCGGCCAGCGGGTGCGCGTCGCCAAGCTGGTCGTCCTCGCCGCCGTGGGCGGCTCACTTGGGGCGTGGTTGCTGCTGAGCACCCCGGCCTCGGCGTTCGAGCTCGTCGTCCCGTGGCTCATCGCGCTCGGCTCGGTGCTCCTGCTCGTCCGCGATCCGCTCCGGCGGTTCGCCGACCGGCGCGCCGCCGCCGCCTCGGTCTCCGCCGCCGCCGGCCGGGCTCGCGGGAGCCTGCCTCTGGCGGCGACGGTCGTGCTGGTCGGCCTGTACGGCGGCTACTTCGGCGCGGCGGCGGGCGTGCTCATGCTGGCCGTGCTGGCGGCCTCGGCGACCGAGCCGCTGCCGGTGACCAACGCCGTCAAGAACATCGCCACCGGTGCCGCGAACATCACCGCCGCCGTCGCCTACGCCTTCCTCGCCCCCGTGCACTGGCCGGCCGCGGGCGCGCTCGCGGTCGGCTGCCTGGCGGGAAGCTGGGTCGGTCCCGCCGTCGTGCGGCGGCTGCCGGAGAAGCCGCTGCGCTTCGCCATCGCGCTCGCGGGTCTCGGGCTCGCCCTGCATCTCTGGCTGTCCGCCGTGAGCTAGCCCGTGAGTTGTATGACGACAGGGCGGGTCATACGATGACTCGTATGACGACTCCCTCCGACCGCATCGCCTGGGTCCGGCTCTCCTCCGTCTACCTGCCTCTCGGCACCCCCGTCAGCGACGCCAAGGTGCTCACCGGCCGGCAGCGGCCGATGACCGAGATCGCGTTCCTGTTCGCCGAGATCGGCGCCGAGAGCGGTCACCGGGGGTTCGGCTTCGGCTACTCCAAGCGCGCCGGAGGGCCCGGCCAGTACGCGCACGCCCGCGAGATCGCGCCCGACCTGCTCGGCGAGGACCCCAGCGACATCGCCCGCCTGTGGGACAAGCTCGTCTGGGCCGGCGCGTCCGTCGGCCGCAGCGGCCTGTCGACCCAGGCCATCGCGGCGCTCGACATCGCCCTGTGGGACCTCAAGGCCAGGCGGGCGGGCCTGCCCCTGGCCAAGCTGCTCGGCGCCCACCGCGACTCGGTCCGCTGCTACAACACCTCGGGCGGCTTCCTGCACACCCCGATCGAGCAGGTCCTCGACAACGCGAGCGCGGCCGTGGAGCGCGGCATCGGCGGCATCAAGCTCAAGGTCGGCCACCCCGACGCCAAGGTCGACCTCGCCCGGGTGTCGGCGGTGCGCGAGCACCTCGGAGACGGCGTCCCGCTCATGGTGGACGCCAACCAGCAGTGGGACCGGCCCACCGCCCAGCGGCTCGGCCGGGCGCTGGAGCCGTACGGGCTGGTGTGGATCGAGGAGCCGCTCGACGCCTACGACGCCGCCGGGCACGCGGCGCTCGCGGCGTCCCTCGACACGCCGATCGCGACCGGCGAGATGCTCACCAGCGTCGGCGAGCACGCCGAGCTGATCCGCCTGGGCGCCGCGGACGTCATCCAGCCCGACGCGCCCCGGATCGGCGGCATCACGCCGTTCCTGCGGCTGGCGGCGCTGGCCGAGCACAGCCGTCTGCAACTCGCGCCGCACTTCGCCATGGAGATCCACGTGCACCTGGCCGCCGCGTACGGGCTGGAGCCGTGGGTGGAGCACTTCGAGTGGCTGGAGCCGCTGTTCGAGGAGCGGCTGGAGATCCGCGACGGCCGGATGCTCGTGCCGTCCCGGCCCGGCCTCGGCGTCACCCCGAGCGAGCAGGCCGCCAGGTGGACGGCCGACCAGTGCGAGTTCGGCTCCCGCTGACGGCGGACCCAAACACCACAGGCCGAAACACCACGGCCGCGACACGACGGACGCAGACATGGCGAACCTGACCCAGAAGCTGGTCGACAGCCTGACGGCGCGTATCCAGGAGGGCGTGATCCGCCCCGGCGAGCGGTTGCCGACCGAGAGCAGCCTGGTGGAGACGTACGGCGTGAGCCGGACGGTCGTCCGCGAGGCGATCTCCCGGCTGCAGGCGGCGGGACTGATCGAGACCCACCACGGACGCGGCAGCTTCGTGCTGGCCCGGCCCAGCACGACGCGGTTCGACCTCGGCGCCCTCGCGCGGGACGGCGAGCCGACCGTCCGCGACGTGGTGGACCTGCTCGACTTCCGGACGGCGTTCGAGGTCGAGGCCGCCGCGCTCGCGGCCGGTCGGCGCACCGAGGCGCGACTGGCGGACCTGCGGGAGGCGCTGGACCGCTTCGCCGGCGGGGCCGGCCACCCGAGCACGGCGGTCAACGCCGACTTCCAGTTCCACCTGCGGATCGCGCTGGCCACCGGCAACCGCTACTTCGGCGACCTGATCTCGTCGTTCGGCCCCTCGATGATCATCGTGCCGCGCGACCGGCTGGCGGCCGGCGAGCCGGGCCACTTCGAGCAGATCGTCATCGAACACGAGAACGTCTACGCGGCCATCGCCCGCCAGGACGCCGAGGGTGCCCGCGCCGCGGTGCGGGTCCACCTGGCCAACAGCCGCGCCCGCCTGCTCGCGACCGGCCCGTAGCCGTCACGGCCCTCGACAGCCCCCGGGGACTTCGGAGTCCTCCCGATGTTGTTACGGTCGGTCACGGGAGGTGCGCCATGAGCGACGGGGGTGCGGCGCGGAGTGCGGGCGTCGAGCCCGGGGAGAGCCACGAGCGGGTGGGCGCGTTCGTCGACGCCGTCTTCGCGATCGCGATGACGCTGCTCGCCGTCGAGATCCCCCGGCCGCCCGCCGAACTCGTCGAGAGCGACGCTCCTCGCATGGTCCTGGCCGCCCGGCTGTGGGACTTCCTGGGCGGCGACTGGAGCACCTGGATGGCCTTCGTCATCGCGTTCCTCATCCTGTGGGGCGTCTGGCGCCACCACCACCGCACCCTCGACCTGGTCACCCGGGTCACGCGCCGGGTCATGCGGTGGCACGTCCCCCTGCTGCTGGTCGTGGTGCTGCTGCCGTACGCGACGGGGCTGATCGGCGAGACCGTGCGCAACCCGCTGGCCGTCTGCCTGTTCGCCGGCACGGTGGCGGCGCTGCTGCTCTCGCAGGCGGGGCTGCTGCGGGCGATCGTCGGCGACGGCGCGCTGCGGCCGGGGGCGAACGGGCGGGCGATGCGGGTGCAGGCCGGCACGCTCGCGGTGGTGGGGGTCTTCTGGCTGGCCACGGCGGGGCTGACGTGGCTGATGGACGGCGTGGTGTTCCTCTGGCTGCTCGGCCCGGTGGTGGGCGGCGTCGCGGCACGGGCGATCGGCCGGATCGTGCCGTCCTGAGCGCCCCTCCGCGAGTCAGTCGCGTTCGGTGAGGTTCTCGCCGCTCTCGGGGTCGAACAGGTGGATGGCCTCGCAGTCGAACCACAGCCGCAGCGGCTGCCCGCGGCGCGCCTGCGACTTCGGGTCGAGCTGGGCCACGAGCTGCGCGCCGCCTCCCGCCTCGTCCGTGGCGACGTCCTCCAGGTGCCGCGACCGGACGCCGCCGGTGTCGAGGGTGAAGTAGGCGAGCTTCTCCGGCCCCATCGACTCCAGCAAGTCCACCGTGCCGGTGAAACTGCCGCCGCCTTCGCGGTCGTGCACGAGGGACGCGTCCTCGAACGCCTCCGGCCTGATGCCCACTATCACCTCCTTGGGCACCTCCTTCGGGTCACGGCCCTCGAACGCGCGGCGCAGCCGTCCCCGCAGCGGGATGTCGCCGATGGCGGTGCGCAGGCAGTCGCCGGTCACCTCGGCGGGCAGGAGGTTCATCGCCGGCGAGCCGATGAACCCGGCCACGAACAGGTTGCGCGGGTGGTCGTACAGCTCCTGGGGCGGGCCGATCTGCTGGATGAGGCCGGCCCGCATGAGGACGATCCGGTCGCCGAGGGTCATCGCCTCGGTCTGGTCGTGGGTGACGTATACGGTGGTCGTGCCGAGGTTCTTCTGCAGCCGCGAGATGGAGGTGCGCATCTGCACGCGCAGCTTGGCGTCGAGGTTGGACAGCGGCTCGTCCATGAGGAACGCCTTGGGGCTGCGCACGATCGCCCGGCCCATCGCGACCCGCTGCCGCTGCCCGCCGGACAGCGCCCCAGGCTTGCGGTCCAGGTACGGGGTGAGGTCCAGCAGGCCCGCTGCGTGCTCGACCTTCTCGTCGATGACCTTCTTGTCGAGCTTGGCCAGCTTGAGGGGGAAGGCGATGTTCTCGCGGACGGTCATGTGCGGGTAGAGCGCGTACGACTGGAAGACCATCGCGATGTCGCGGTCGCGCGGCGCCTTGTCGTTCATCCGCACGCCGTCGATGCGCAGCTCCCCACCGCTGATGTCCTCCAGGCCCGCGATCATGTTGAGGGTGGTGGACTTGCCGCAGCCCGACGGGCCGACCAGGATGACGAACTCGCCGTCGGCGATGCTCACGTGGAAGTCCTCCACGGCGACCGTGCCGTCGGCGAACTTCTTCGAGACGTGGTCGAGCTCGATCTCAGCCATGGTGTCGCGTCATCCCTTCACCGCTCCCGAGGTCAGGCCGGCCACGATCCGGCGCTGGAAGAACAGCACGAAGATCACGATGGGGATCGTGATGACGACGGCCGCCGCCGAGATCGACCCCGTGGGGTCCTCGAACTGCGTGCTGCCGGTGAAGAACGAGATCGTCGCCGGGGCCGTGCGGGCCGCGTTGGACGAGGTCAGCGAGATGGCGAACAGGAAGTCGTTCCAGCAGAAGATGAACGCCAGGATCGCCGTGGTCACCATGCCGGGAGCCGCCAGCGGCACGATGACCTGCCAGAACGCCTGGAACGGGGTGGCCCCGTCCATCTTGGCGGCCTTCTCCAGCTCCCAGGGGATCTCGCGGAAGAACGCCGACAGCGTGTAGATGGTCAGCGGCAGCGCGAACGTGATGTAGGGCAGGATCAGGCCGGGCCAGGTGTCGAACAGGCCGAGGCTCCGCTCGATCTGGAACAGCGGGCTGACCAGCGAGATCTGCGGGAACATCGCGATCAGCAGCGAGACGCCGATGAGCAGCCGCTTGCCCGGGAAGGTGAGCCGGGCGATGGCGTAGGCCGCCATGGTGCCGAAGACGATGGCGACGAACGTCGAGATCAGCCCGATCCCGATCGAGTTGGCCAGGCCGCGGACGAAGTCGGGGTTGTCGAAGATGCCGGCGTAGTTGGCGAGCGTCCACGTGCGCGGGATGAACGAGCCGTCGGTGAACGTGCTGGGGTCCTTGAACGACAGCGACGCGATCCACACCACCGGGATCATCGCGTACAGGACGACCAGGACGTCCACGACGATCCAGCCGGTGGCGCGCTTGCGGTCGAGGCGTTCCATCAGCGCCCGCTCCCCGGCGCGGCGGTGCCGAACCCGACGATGAACAGCGTCGCGATGACGGCCACGCTGATGAGGATGAGGACGGACATGGTGGAGCCGATGCCGAGGTTCAGCCCGCCGATGAGGTTGTGGTAGGCGGTGATGGACACCGAGCTGGTGTTCTGCGAGCCGTTGGTCAGCACGTAGATGTTGTCGAAGATGCGGAACGCGTCGAGCGTGCGGAACAGCAGCGCGACGAGGATCGCCGGTTTCATCAGCGGCAGCATCACCCGGGTGAACCGCTGCCAGCGCGAGGCCCCGTCCATGGACGCGGCGCGCATCAGCTCCTCCGGCACGACCGCCATGCCGGCCATCAGCAGCAGCGCCATGAACGGGGTGGTCTTCCACACCTCCGCCAGGATGATGATCGCGATCGCGGAGACGCGCTCGGTGAGCGGCGCCGATCCCTCGGGCAGCATGCCGGCCAGCCAGCCGGTGCCCGGCGTCCAGGCGTACCTCCAGCCGTAGGCCGCGGCGACCGTGACGATGCCGTACGGGATGAGCACCACGGTGCGCACCAGCCCGCGCCCGACGAGCGCCCGGTACATGACGAAGGCGAGGGCCATGCCGAGCACCAGCTCGATGGCGACGCTGATCACGGTGATGACGAGGGTCACCCACAGGGCGCTCCACCAGAACTCGTTGGTCAGCACGGCGGCGTAGTTGGACAGCCCGATCCACGCCCGGTCCGCCGGGAAGCGCAGGTCGTAGCGCTGCAGGGACAGCAGCACCGAGTAGATGATCGGCCAGCCGGTGACGAGGAGCATGATGAACGCCGCGGGGGCGCACAGCCACAGGCCGAGCCGGCGCTCGGAACGCTGCCCCTCGGTGCGCGCCCGGCGGCCGTTCACGGCAGCACCCCCTGGCTGCGCAGCGCCTCGTCGATCTGCTCGCGCAGCTCGCCGAGCGTGGCCTGCGGATCGATCGCCGCGGGCGGCGACAGCGCGGCGGAGATCATGGTGGAGACGTTCTGGTACGTGGGCGTCTCGGGGCGGGGCGCGGCCGTCTTCAGCGCGTCGAGGATGGCCTGCCGCATCGGGTACGGCTCGGCCATGGCCGGGTCGTCGTAGACGGACTCGATCGTCGGCGGCAGCCCGTCCTTGACGGCGGCGGTGAGCTGGCTCGCGGGGTCGCGCAGGCACAGGGCCGCCTGGTACGACTCCTGCGGGTGCGGGGAGTAGGCACTGACGGCGAAGTTGCCGCCGCCGAGCGGCGAGGCGCCCGGCCCCTGGATGCCCGGGTAGGGCGCCCACTTGAAGACGGGCAGCATGTCGGGCTTGTTGGCGGCCATCGAGGCGTACACGAACGGCCAGTTCACCTCGAACGCGGCCCGGCCGCCCTCCATGGCCAGCCGGGCGGCGTCCTCCTGGGTGTTGGGCAGCGACGGGTCGGCCGCCTTGGACCGGGCGTAGTCGCGCAGCACCTGCAACGCCTTGAGCGCGGGCGGCCCGAGCTCCACCCTGGTGCCCTCGGGGTTGAGTATCCGGCCGCCGGCGGAGGCCACCAGGCTGTTGAACCAGACGACGAGCCCCTCGTACTGCGCGCCGGTCACCTCGCCGTAGTGCGGCTTGCCCTGCGCGGCCAGCTCGGCGGCGGCCCGCGTCATCTCGTCCCAGGTCCTGGGCGGCTCCTGGACGAGGTCGGAGCGGTACCACAGGAGCTGGACGTTGGTGTTGTACGGCGCCGCGTACAGCCGGCCCTTCCAGGTGGCCGTCTCCAGCGGCTTGGCCAGGGTGCCCTCGCGGGCCTGCCGGGCGTGCTCGCCGGTCCATTCGCGGATCCACCGCGCCTCGGCCAGCTCGGCGGTCCACGTCACGTCCAGCCCGAGCACGTCGAGGCCGGGGTCGGCGGCGGCGAGCCGGCGCACGAGCTGCTCGCGCTGGCCGTCGGCGTCGCGCGGGAGCGTGTTGAGCACGATCCGGTAGCGGCCGGCCGCCAGGTCGTTGCACCGGTCGACGATGGCGGCGAGGTTCTCCTGGGGGGCGTTGTAGAGGTTGATCAGCTTCTCTCCCGCACCCCCGGTCCCGCAGGCGGCGACGGGCACGAGCGTCGCCGCGGCCAGCAGCACGGCCGCGGCTCGGGTCCCCCTCGCACTCCCCACCTCGCGGATCTACCCGGTGACCTGGTGATATGACCAAGTGTGGTCCATCAATGGGCCAAACGTCCGCCTCGGAGCGGCTCGCGGTCCCGAACCTCCGCCTCGGCAGGCGCGTCCAACCCGGGCAGCTCGGCCGGATCGTCAGGGGCATCGGCGTTCCCTGACGTGGCCGGCGGGAGAAAACGGGACGACCGGAGGGCCGGTGGATCTCTACGCTCGACGCCATGGACGCATCCGGAGACCTGCTGAACGTGGTGGATGTCGAGGCCACCTGCTGGGAGGGGATGCCGCCGCCCGGCGCGGTGAGCGAGATCATCGAGATCGGGCTGACGGTCGTGGACCTGCGCGCGGGGGAGCGGTCGGCCCGCCACCGCATCCTCGTCCGGCCCGAGCGGTCGGCGGTGAGCGCGTTCTGCACCGAGCTGACGGGGCTGACGCAGGCCGAGGTGGACGCCGGGGTGAGCTTCGCACAGGCGTGCCGGACACTGGCGGCCGAGCATCGGGCCGGGGTCCGGCCGTGGGCGAGCTGGGGTGACTACGACCGTCACCAGTTCACCCGGCAGTGCCGGGCCGCCGGCGTCCCCTACCCCTTCGGCGGGCGGCACGTCAACGCCAAGGCCGCCTTCACCGAGGCGCTCGGGCTGCCCAGGCGTCCCGGCATGGCGCAGGCGTTGCGCGTCGCCGGGCTGCCCCTGGAGGGACGCCACCACCGCGGCGAGGACGACGCCTGGAACATCGCGGCGCTGGTGCTCTTCCTCGCCCGCCGCGACGCCTGGCCACCGGCGCCCTCGCCTGCCTGAACCGGCCGCGCTCGCGTGTTCGTCGTGCTGGACGGCTCGCTGGCGAGCCTGGCCGCGCTGCGCCGGGCCGTGGACGAGGCCCGGCTGCGGGAGGCCCACCTCCTCGCGGTCCGCGTCCTGTCCGGCTCCGGGAGCCTGCGCGACCTCGACGGCGACGACGAGGCCCTGCGGCGGGCCCGCGACGCCGTGTGGACGGCGTCCGAGGAGGCGCTGGGCCGGCTGCCCGGCGCTCGCCGTGCCGCTGCCGGGCCACCTGCGCGCCCTGTCGCGCACCCGGCTGCGCCGCCGCGACGTGGACCGCCTCCTGCCGGACTGACGGCGCCGCGACCACTCCCCCGCATGAGTGCCTAGCTGATGTGGAACGTCATGCCGGCGTAGTCGAAGGTGATGGCGTGTGGCTTGAAGAACTCGTGCGTGAAGTTGCCGATCGTCTCGAACCCGAAGAGCCGCAGCCACGGCCAGCCGCCGGCGAACCCGGGGACGTCCCGGCCGGCGACCCGTCCGAGGCTGATCCGGGCGGGCCGGATGGGATAGAAGGTGATGCCGCCGTTGGACCGCGGGTTGTCGTAGTCGATCTTCACGTCGGCGCGTCGCGCGGTCTCCTCGGTCATCATGATGCCCATGTTCATGCCGCCCGTGTCGAGCGAGGCCACCCGCGGCCCGTAGTCGTTGACCGTGCCCAGCGTGCACGGGATGTGGTCACCCGCCAGCCACAGCGGCAGGCGCTCCGCCCCGGCGCGTCCCAGATCGGCCCGCAGCGCACGCCGCTGGGCGGCCGTCTTCCTGCGCAGCACGAGCGCGCGGCCCGCGTAGTCCATCGTGGCCAGGAAGTGGTAGAGCAGGGTGGTCCCGATGACACCCGACGGCTGGGAGCCGTCCGGGAGGTTCGGCATCCGCAGGTCGTACCAGACGACGGGGACGTTGCGCAGCACGATGTCACCCAGCCGGAACGACTCCATGACGCCGTGGAAAGTCGTGAGCGTCTGCCCGGCGGGCTGGGTGGTGCTGGTCGCCAGCGCCCGCAGGCCGGCCCGCTCCGCCGTCCGGGTCGAGAGGGCGAGTGTGGCGCCGGTGTCGATGAGGAAGTTCTGCGGCTGTGACCCGTTCACGCCGGCCTGCACGCACGGCAGCGGGTCGAGGCAGACGAACGGGAGGCGGGTGGCGTGCGCGCCGCGCAGCTCGTAGGGGGCGCCGGTCACGCCGGCGTACTGGGTGGCGAAGGCCGCGTCGGTCGGATCACCCGTGCCACGCAGCAGCGGCACCGCGGGGGCGAGCCGGTCCTGCCGCACATGGCACTCCGCGAGCTGCCGCTTGGCGAACGCGTCACCGGGTGCCAGGCGGACCGCCCGGGTGAGGAACGACTCAGCGGCCCCGAACCTGTTGGACAGCAGCGCGATCCGCCCGCGCTGGGCCAGCGCGTGCGCATCGCGCGGGTCCTCGCGCAGCAGGCGGGCGTAGGCGCGATCCGCCTCGGCGAACCTTCCGGCGGTGAACAACGCGTCCGGATCCGCGCCGGGCGCCACACCGGACGATGCGCCGGGCGGCCCGGCGAACACCGCGGAGGACGCCTCGGCGGGGTCCGCGCCGAGATGCGCCGCCGTCGCCGCGGCGCCGGCGGCCAGGCCGGCCCACCGCAGGAAGGCACGCCGGCCGAGCGGGGAGGGGATCGGGGTGGTGTCCGTCATGCGCCGTGCTCCTCAGCCGTTCCTTCATCGAGCGGTCGCCCGGGACGGGCGAGCCGGACGGCATTCAACCCGTCGTCGTGTTTCCTGCTGGTTTCCGCTTCAGCGCATCGGATCACTCGGCCTCACCTCCGGAGCAGGCGCGAGGGGACAGCCTCGCGGAGGTACGGGCCGGCGCACCGCAGGGGATATCTCATGGCGCCTCGGGCAGGATCGCCGTGAGAAGGCACCGGCCGGGTACGGAGGTCCGCCGGCTTCCGCGCCGGCGGACGGTCGCCGGTCCGGGCCCGGAGCGGGACGGTGGTGGCATCCGGCCGCCGCCACGATCAGGGGCACAGGGCGGGGCAGTGAGGCGGAGCAGGAAGGGCCGGCAGGTTCACGGACGCGCCGAGGGCGTCCGTGTGCCGATCGTCACCACGCTCTTCATCCCCCTCGCCCTGCAGAACTTCCTGATGGCCTACAACACGAGCGCCATGAACGTGGCGCTCTCGTCGATCGTCGAGGATCTGCACACCACGCTCACCGGCGTCCAGTCGGTCATCTCGCTGTTCGCCCTGGTCATAGCCGCCTTTTTGATCACCGGCAGCAAGCTCGGCGCGCGCCACGGGTACCGGTGGGCCTTCGTCCTCGGCGCACGGATCTTCCTGCTCGGCACGCTCGTCACCGCCTTCGGCCCGAACCTGGCGTTCATGCTGGCCGGCTGGTCCCTGCTCCAGGGGGTGGGCGTGGCGCTGATGCTCCCGGCGATGCTGGCCCTGCTCACCGATGCCCTCACCGGGTCGTCCCGGACGAAGGCGCTGACCACGTTGGGGACCATCGGGGGAATCGGCGCGGCGGCCGGCCCTCTTCTGGGTGGGCTGATCACCCACTACCTGAGCTGGCGTGTGTCGTTCCTCATGGGCGCCGCAGTCACGGCGGCCGTGTTGCTGCTCATGCGGAGGACGGCCGAACCCGGGCCGCGTCATGCGCCTCTCGAGCAACCCTTCGATGTCCCCGGGGCGCTGCTGTCGGCCGCCGGATTCGGGCTCCTGGTCGTCGCGACGCTGCTGTCCGGGCGGTACGGCCTGCTCAGGGCTCGGGCCGACGTCGAGATGTTCGGTCACACGCTGCTCCATCGTGGTGGCCTGTCCCCCGTGCCGCTGCTCGCGGGTGCCGGGCTCGCCGTGCTCGTCACGTTCGCGGCATGGGAGCGTCACCTGATCAGGAGCGGCAAGGACCCGCTGGTGCGCCTGTCCGTGCTGCGCAACCCCACGGTCCGCAACGGCGC
Source organism: Nonomuraea muscovyensis (assembly GCF_014207745.1). Classification (NCBI taxonomy): domain Bacteria; kingdom Bacillati; phylum Actinomycetota; class Actinomycetes; order Streptosporangiales; family Streptosporangiaceae; genus Nonomuraea; species Nonomuraea muscovyensis. The sequence goes on along the minus strand of NZ_JACHJB010000005.1, from coordinate 116,835 downwards.
GCTGACCCAGGCGATGCAGTACCTGGTGCCCACCGGGGCCCTCTTCCTCGTGCCGGTCTTCGTGCAGACGACCCTCGGGTTCGACGCGCTGAGGAGCGGTCTCATGCTGCTCCCGACGACGCTGGGGCTGATGCTGGCCGCGTGGGCGGCCGGGAGGCTCATCGCCGGTCGGCGGATGACGCATCGCACCGCCCAGATATGGTCGTTCCTGTTCATGACGGCCGGGTGCGTGCTGATCGTCGCCACCTTCGACCCGTACCAGCGGGGCGTCTTCGCGACCGGCCTGGCCTTCGCCCCCGGGCTTCTCCTCGTCGGGCTGGGCGAAGGGATGGCCACGACGGTGACCGACCTCATCCAGTCGGCGCCGCCGCCGGAAGAGGTGGGCGACGTGACGGGCCTGTCACGCAGCGGCGCCTACCTGGGCAGCTCTCTCGGAGTCGCGCTGGCCGGCGCTTTCATGACCACGTCGCTGCTGTACTTGTTCGAGGCCGGGACGGACGGCAGCACCGTCCTTCCCCCCGAGCAGAAGCAACTCGTCAAGGAGACGCTGGAGAATCATGTCCAGATCACCGCGGCGAGCGACGACGCGGTGCGGGCGAGGCTCCACTCCCAAGGTCTCCCAGGCGCCTCGGCCGACGAACTCGTCAGGATAAACGCCCGGGCCAGGGAGCACGCGCTGGCCGTCGCGGTCACGAGCATGGCCGTGCTGTCGGCCGGCGGGCTCCTGGCGGCACGACGGCTTCCCCAGGCGCGCGCCAGCCGCCACGGCTGAAGGGAGTGGCGTGCTCCTCGTGGGCGACGGGGGGCCAGCCGCTCTCCCCCGCGAGCCGTGGCGGGCGCGTCACCCGGGGGCGCCGGCGCCGCGGAGGTAGGCGACGACCATCTCGCCCACCATGGCGCGCAGCCGGTCACGGTCGCCGGGAGCGGCGATGTCGCGCCCGAACAGCACGCCGAACGTGTGCTGGTTGGCCACCCGGAAGACGCAGAAGGCGCTGATCATCATGTGCACGTCGACGGCGTCGGCCTCGGTGACGAAGTCACCGCTCGCCCGGCCCGCCGCGAGGATGCGGGAGATGATGTCGATGACCGGCGTGCCGAGGTTGGCCAGCGCGGGCGACTTGCGGATGTGCTCGGCGCGGTGGATGTTCTCGATGGCGACGAGTTGGATGAAGTCGCGGTGGGCGTCGTGGTGGTCGAAGGTCAGCTCGGCGAGCGTGCGGATCGCCTCGACCGGCTCCAGGTGCTCGACGTCGACTGCCCGCTCGGCGGCGCGCACCTCGGCGTAGGCCCGCTCCAGCACGGCGATGTAGAGCTGCTCCTTGCTGCCGAAGTAGTAGTAGATCATCCGCTTGGTGGTGCGTGTCAGCGCGGCGATCTCGTCGACCCGGGCGCCGGCGTATCCCTGGGTGGCGAAGTGGCGCGTCGCGACGTCGAGGATCTCCGCCTTGGTCCGGTCCGCGTCGCGTTGCCGCTCTCCGGCGGCCCGGGGTGCCGGCTGCATGCACCGCATCTTAGGGGTAGGGCCCGTCGTGCTGCGCGGCGAGGCGGACGTGGCTGCCTGCCGTCCCGTAGCCGCGGTAGCCGCCGATCCGCTGCACCACCTCGAAGAACACCCGGCCGTACGTGGCCGTGTAGAGGTGCAGGAACTCGCCGTGCTCGTCCCGGTCGTACAGCAGCCCCAGCTCGCGCAGCAGCCGGTGCCGCTCGGGCCCGAGGTCGAAGCGGGCCTCCAGGTCGTCGTGGTAGTTGGCCGGGATGGGCAGGGTCAGGCCGCGCAGCCGGCGGGCGGTGGCGACGATGTCGGTGCTCGCCAGGGCGACGTGCTGCCAGGGCGCGCCGCCGCCGCCGACGCTGGCGATGTTCAGCACCATCCGTACGGCGTCGCCCGGCCCCGCCATGGCACGGCTGCGGACCAGGCCGTACGGGTCGGCGAACTCGACGCGCGCGGCCGGGCGCAGGCCGAGGACGCTGCGGTAGAACAGGGCGGCCTCGTCGAACTGGTGACGCGGCTGAGCGAGCGCCACGTGGTCGAGGCAGGTGATCTCGCCGCCGGGCGCCTCCCGCGGCCGGGAGAAGTCGGCGCGCCAGGCGGGGTCGTCCGTACGGCAGAAGAACAGCTCGGTGCCGTCGGGCGCGGCGACGGCGTGCAGGTCGGCCTCGCCGGGCGCGCGGTGGCGGGGCAGCACGGGTGCCAGCAGGTGTTCCGCGTGCCGCACCGCGCCACCGGGGTCGGGCGTCTCCAGGCCGATCGCCGCCAGGGAGGTGCCCTCGCGCGCGGTCGCGTTGAGCAGGATCCGGGCCCGGCCCTGCTCCCACAGCTCGACGGGCTTGGTGGCGTGCCCGCCCGTACGGGCGAAGCCCAGGGCGGTGAGCAGCTCGCCGAGCCGTTCCGGCGCGGGCACGGCCAACTCGGCGAAGGCGAACCCGGTGGGCGCCGTCGCGGGGGCGGTGGCCCGCTCCTCCAGGGCGATCAGCGACCGCATGGCGTCGACGGCCGTGCGGGCCGCGGCGGCCTGCCGGACGATGTCGTTGAACACCTCCAGCGACAGCGGCCCGCGGTATCCGGCGCGGAGCGCGTGCCCGACCACTCCGGCCACGTCGAAGTCGCCCTGGCCGGGGAAGCAGCGGTGGTGGCGGCTCCACTGCAGCACGTCCATGGCCAGCCGCGGCGCGTCGGCGAGCTGCAGGAAGAAGATCTTCTCGCCGGGGATCGCCTCGATGCCGCCGGGATCCGTGCCGCGCGAGAGGATGTGGAAGCTGTCCAGACAGGTGCCGAGGTTCGGGTGGTCGGCCATGCGGACGATCCGCCAGGCGTGCAGGTAGTCGTCGACGTGCCGCCCCCAGGCCAGCGCCTCGTAGGCGATCCTGATGCCGTGGGCGGCGGCCCGTTCCGCCAGCAGCCGCAACTGGGCGGCGGCCAGCTCGTCGTCGTCCACGGCGTCCCGCGAGACGTTGGAGCACACCAGCAGCGTGCGCGCACCCAACCGTTCCATCACGGCGAACTTGTGCTCGGCCCGGCGCAGGCCGGCCGCGAGCGCGTCGGGGCCGACCGCCTCGAAGTCGCGGAACGGCTGGTAGAGGTCGATGCCGAGCCCGAGGTCGGCGGCCCGGTCGCGCACCTCCTCCGGCGACAGCGGGGAGGAGACGAGGTCGTTCTCGAAGATCTCGACGCCGTCGAAGCCCGCGGCGGCGATGGCGTCGAGCTTCTCGGCCAGGGTGCCGCTGACCGAGACGGTGGCGATGGACCTGCGCACGGGGGCTCTCCTCGGGAGATGACGAGTCAGGACGTGACGAGCGTGGTCAGGTGGGCGAGCATGCGTTCGGTGTCGGGTTCGGCGCCGGTGAACAGCCGGAAGGCGTGCGCGGCCTGGAAGACGACCATGCCGCCGCCGTCCAGGGTGCGGCAGCCGAGCGCCCGCGCGGTGCGCAGCAGTTCGGTGTCCAGGGGGCGGTAGACGATGTCGGCCACCCACAGGCCGGGGTGGAGCAGGCCGGCGGGCAGGGGCAGGCCCGGGTGCCGCGCCATGCCGGTGGGCGTGGCGTGCACGAGCCCGTCCGCCGCACGCAGCAGCTCCGCCAGCTCCCGCCCGTCCGCCGGCTCCCCCCGCTCGCCCGGCTCCCCGGCCCCGCCCCGCTGCGGGCCCCGCGTGACGGGCGGGCCGCTCGGGTCCGGCTGCTGGCCGTGCGGGTCCGGCTGCGGTGGCAGGGGTGGCGGCAGGGGTACGGTGCTCGCGCGGCCCGGCCCGAACCTGGCCACCAGCGCGTCCGCCAGCCCTCGCGCCCGGCTGGGGTCGAGGTCGGCGACGGTCAGGTGGTCGGCGCCGAGCGTGAGCAGCGCGTGGGCGGTGGCGGCTCCCGCGCCGCCGGCGCCGAGCTGGACGACCCGGCGGGTGGCCGCGTCCGGGAGACCGCGGGCGAACGACTCGGCGAAGCCGATCCAGTCGGTGTTGTGGCCGATCGCCCGCTCCCCCTCGAAGGTGACGGTGTTGACCGCGCCGAGGGTGGCGGCGTCGACGGACAGCTCGTCGAGGTGGGCGATGACGGTCTGCTTGCAGGGGTGGGTGATGTTGAGCCCGTCGAAGCCGAGCCGCCGCGCCGCCCGCACCAGCTCGCCCGCGCTCTCCGGCCCGAGCCCCAGTCCGGCCAGGTCGACGAGCCGGTAGAGGTAGCGCAGGCCGTGGTGGTGCGCCTCCCGCTCGTGCAGGGCCGGGCTCAGGGACGTGCCGATGCCGGCGCCTATCAGCCCGACGAGGTACGAAGGGGTCATGTCGTGGTGGCCTCACGTTCGCCGCAATGAACAAACTAGTGAGTTAGTTATAGCCCGCCCCGTCGCGGCGAGGAAGACCCTTGACAGACGGAGACCCTCACAGCACCATGGCCGCACCCGTGCGAATTAACTATCCAGTTCGTAACTAAGCGGGCTCCGCCACCCCCCGCCCGGCCGCCGCCGGAGACCCACCTAAGGAGCGACCGTGACCGACGTCCCCGAGGGCAAGCCACGCAAAGCGGCGCTGGCCGCCTGGATCGGCAGCGCGCTCGAGTACTACGACTTCTTCATCTACGGCAGCGCCGCCGCCCTGATCTTCTCCAAGGTCTTCTTCGACGCCTCGGACCCGGCCACGGCGACCCTGCAGTCCCTGGCCACGTTCGGCGTCGCCTACGCGGCGCGCCCCATCGGCGCGTTCGCCCTCGGGCACGTCGGCGACCGGTTCGGCCGCCGCAAGATCATGGTGTTCACGCTCGTCCTCATGGGCGTGTCGACCTTCCTCATCGGCTGCCTGCCGACCCGCGAGCAGATCGGCGGTCTGGCGCCCGTCCTGCTCGTGCTGCTGCGCGTCATGCAGGGCCTCTCGGCGGCCGGCGAGCAGGCCAGCGCCAACTCCATGACCCTCGAACACGCCCCCGCCGACCGCCGCGGCTACTACACGAGCTTCACCCTCAACGGCACCCAGTTCGGCCAGATCCTGGCCACGTTCGTGTTCATCCCCGTCGCGGCGCTGCCCGAGGAGCAGTTGCTGAGCTGGGGATGGCGGGTGCCGTTCTGGCTGAGCGTGGCCGTCGCCGTCGCCGGCTGGGTCATCCGCCGCAAGCTGGAGGAGACGCCCGCCTTCGAGCGCGAGGTGGCCGAGGGCACCGTGCCCCGCATGCCGCTGGCCCTGCTGTTCCGCGACCACTGGGGCAGCGTGCTGCGCGTCGTGTGCGCGGCGCTCATCGCCACGGTCAGCACCATCTTCACCGTGTGGGCGCTGAACTACGCCACCGGCGAGTCCGTCGGGCTGGACAAGGCGACCATGCTGTGGGTGAGCATCGCCGCCAACGTCACGGCCCTGGTCGCCATCCCGCTGTGGGCGCGCCTGTCGGACCGGATCGGCCGCAAGCCGGTCTTCCTCGTCGGGGCCGTCGGCAGTCCCATCATGATCTTCGCCTACCTGGCGGCCATCAACTCCGGGAGCTACCCGCTGATCTTCCTGGTGGGCGTGCTGACGTTCGGCGTCGTCTACTCGGCCGCCAACGGGACCTGGCCGGCGCTGTACGGCGAGATGTTCACCACGAAGGTCCGGCTCTCGGGGATGGCGATCGGCACGCAGATCGGCTTCGCCATCGCCGGGTTCGCCGTCGCCTCGGCCGCCGGGATCGTCTCGCCGGAGGGCTGGCTCGGCCTGCGCGGCTGGGTCGGGGTGGGCGTCTTCACGGCGATCCTCTGCGCCATCAGCGCCATCGCGGTGGCGACCGCCCGCGAGACGCACCGCGTCCCGACCGAGCACCTCGGCCGGCCCGCCGGACAGCTCGCGTCCCGCCCCTGAGCACCGTACGCGACCGGCCCCGAACCCCGGCACCCGGGCCCGCGAACGCACGCGACCGAAGTCGACCCCCCGCCACCGGGCCCGCGAACGCACGCGAGCGGCCCCGAAGGGCGGCACGGCCGGTCGCCGGGGCGGCGCGGCCCGGCGGCGTCAGGAGGCGGGGCGGCCGTGGGCGGCGTGGGCGACCAGCCACTCGACCAGGGGACGCAGGCGCCGCCAGTCGTCGCGGACGGCGGTCAGCGCCTGCTTGCCCGTGGCCCTGCTCTTGGGGATGCGCCGCTCGGCGCCCAGCGACGAGAAGCGCAGCAGGTCGAGGCGCGGATGGTCGGCCGGGTAGCCGCGCGGCCGGGTCTTGACCCGCTCCCCGACCAGGTCGAAGCCGTCCTTGGTGAGGCGTTCGGTGATGGTGGCCAGCTCGGCGCCCGCCTCGTCGTCGGCCACGGCCGCCCGGTAGCGGGCCGTGTCGTCGCCGCCGAAGGCGTGGAAACCCGCCCCCACGTACAGCCCCGCCGCCTCGAGCTGCAGGTAGTAGCCGACGGAGCCCTCGACGGCGACGCTCGCCGTCTGCTCGGCCTTGTACGGCGACTTGTCCTTGCTGAACCGGGTGTCCCGCTGCGGCCGGAAGAGCTTGGCCGGGCCGAACTCGTCCTCCAGCTCGGCCAGCAGAGCCTGGAGCGGCTCGCGCACGCAGGTGTCGTAGGTCTCCTTGCGCGCGTGCCAGAACTCCTTCGTGTTGTCGCCCTCCAGCTCCTTGTAGAAGTCGTAGGCCTTGCGCGGGATGCCGTCGAAGCTCACGTCGCCTCCTTCACAGGACTCTCACGAACCGGTCGACCACCTCGGCCGCCTGGCCGGCGTTGAGGCGGGGATCGCAGGCGGTGCGGTAGCGCGGCAGCGCGGGCGGCCCCGCGTGCGGGCGCGGCGCGGTGACGCACTCGGTGACGTCCTGGGGCGTCATCTCCAGATGCAGCCCGGCCGGATGCCGCCGCTGCGCCTGGAGCACCCGCACGAACGCCACCACCTCCTCCAGGATCGCCTCCATGGGCCGGGTCTTCGGCCCCGAACCGATGCGGACGGTGTTGCCGTGCATCGGGTCGCACAGCCACACGACCGGTCTACCCCGCCTGGTCACCTCTCCCACGATCTCGGGCAGCACCGTGCGGACCTTCGCGCTGCCGAGGCGCACCACGAACACCAGCCGGCCGGGCCTGGCGTCGGGGTTGAGCAGGCGGCTCAGCCGGACCGCCTGCGCCGGTGTGACGGACGGCCCCAGCTTGACGCCGACGGTGTTGGCGACGCCCGCGGCGAAGGCGACGTGCGGCCCGCCGGGGTCGCGGGTGCGCTCGCCGACCCACACCGAGTGGGCGGAGGAGGCGTAGGCGGTCGCGCCGTCCCGGCGGACGAGGGGCTGCTCGTAGTCGAGCAGCAGCGCCTCGTGGGAGACGTACGCCCGCTCCAGCGGGCCGCGCCCGCGCCAGGAGCCGCGGACCTCGCGCAGCACCCGCTCCGCGCACGCGTAGGCGCGCAGCAGCCGGGACGGGTCGGGGTGGCGGGCCCGCGGGTCGTCGGCGGGGCTGTTGACGGCGTCGCCGCGGTAGGCCGGGACCGGGGTGCCGTCCGCGCCGCGCTCGTATGGCGAGGAGCGCGGCTTGCCGTACTGACCGGCCAGCCGGCCGACGGGCACGGCGGGCAGGCCGGTGGCGGTGCACATCCCGGCGGCGAGGTCGTAGAGCTGCCGCAGCTTGGCCTCGACCTGGTCCGGGCCGGACTCGCGGAAGCGTTCGGCGCAGTCGCCGCCCTGCAGCAGCAGCGCCCGCCCGCGCTCCACCTCGGCGACCGCGTCGGTGAGCCGGGCGCACTCGGCGCGTGTGACCAGCGGCCTCAGCCCGGCGAGCGTCCCGGTGACCTCCTCCAGCAGGGCCGGGTCGCCCCAGTCGGGCTGCTGGGGAGCGGTGCGCGGGCGCGTGTGCTCCCCCTCGGCGGTCGTGGCGGGGCTCACGCGGGCTCGCCGCCGTCGTGACGCGCGCCGGGTCGCGCGAGCCCGGCGCGCAGCCGGGCCTTGTCGATCTTCCCCACGGGGGTGAGAGGCAGGCTCGGGACGACCTCGACGCGGTCCGGCACCTTGTAGGCGGCCACGCCGCGCTCGCGCATGAACTCCGCGATCGCCCGCTGCGAGGGCGCCCGCGCGGCGGGGTCCGCGGTGTGGGCGGGATCGGCCGGGTCTCCGAGGTCGGCTGCGCCGGCCGGGCCGGTGACCGGGACGATGCAGGCGCAGGTGCGCTCGCCCAGGTACGGGTCGGGGACGGCGACCACGGCGGCGGCCCGCACCAGCGGGTGGGCGAGGAGGTGCTCCTCCACCTCGTCGGCGGGCACCTTGTCACCGCCGCGGTTGATGACGTCCTTGACCCGGCCGCAGATGACGAGGTGGCCGGTCGGGGTGATCCGGGCCAGGTCGCCGCTGCGGAAGAACCCGTCCGGGGTGAAGGCGGCGGCGTTGTGCTCCTCGGCGCGGTAGTAGCCGCGGATGGTGTACGGGCCGCGGACGAGCAGTTCGCCGGTCTGCCCGGCGGGCACGTCGCGCCCCTCCTCGTCCACGACGCGAACCTCGTCGGCCGTCGACAGGGGCCTGCCCTGGGTGGTGGCCAGCAGGTCGGGTGGGTCGTCGGGCGGGCTCTGGCTGAGCAGCCCCTCCGCCATGCCGAACGACTGCTGGACGCGGCCGAGCCGCTCCCCCACCGCGCGGGCCAGATCGGGGCCGACGGCGGCGCCGCCGACCTGGACCAGGCGCAGGCTCGACAGGTCGTGTCCGCTCCAGGCGGCGGCCTCGGTCCAGAGCCGGGCGAGCGACGGCACCAGGCCGGTCAGGGTGACGCGTTCGCTCTCGATCAGCGGGAACGCGTCGTCGGGGCTGGGCGTCGCAGGCAGCACGACGGTGCCGCCCGCGTACAGGGTGCCCAGCACGCCGGGGCAGCCGAGGGCGTAGTTGTGCGCGATGGGCAGCGCGGCCAGGTAGACGGCGCCGGGGTCCAGCCGGGCGTTGGCGGCGCTCAGCCGGAGGTTGCACAGGTAGTCGTCGTGGGTGCGCGGGATGAGCTTGGACCGGCCGGTGGTGCCGCCCGACAACAGGAACAGCGCCACGTCCTCCGGCCGGGGACCCGGCACGTCGTCACGGGCCGGGGCGTACAGGCCGGACAGCGCGGTGAACGCCTCGGGCTCGCCGCACACGATGACCTGCCGCAGTCCGGGCACGGCGCCTCGGACCCGCCGGGCCAGCTTCCGGTGGTCGAACCCCTGGTGCCGGTCGGGGACCACGTACGCCACCGCCCCGGTGTGGGCCGCCAGGTGGGTGATCTCGTCGTGGCGGTGCGGCGGCAGCGCGAGCACGGGGGCGGCGCCGGTGCGGAACAGCGCGAAGCACAGCTCGATCAGCTCGGGGCTGTTCGGGAGCTGGACGAGCACGCGGTCGCCGGGCCGGACGCCCGACGCGCGCAGCCCGGCCGCCAGCCGGTCGGCCCGCTCGTCAAGCTCGCGATAGCTGCACCGCACCAGCCGGGGCCCACCGTGCTCACCGCTTCCGTGCTCACCGCTTCCGTGCTCAAGGCGGGTGGTGGCCACCACGGCGGTGCGGTCGCCGTGCTCGCGCGCGGACCGGCGGAGCATGTCACCGAGTGTCTCGCCACACCACAGCCCCTCGTCGCGGTAGCGCCGGGCGTCCTCGGGGGGCCACGGCACGCATCCGGGCATCATCGCGTCGTCCTCCTCGTCACAGCGGGGTGTCCGGTCATGGGGTGGGCGGTCAGGGACTTGGAGGTCAGGGAGTGGGCGGTCGCAGGGTGGGCGGTCATGGGGCGAGCCTGGTGTGCCGCCAGGCGCCGCCCTCGTGGCGGTAGCGCAGGCGGTCCTGGATCTCGTCGCTCCGCCGCTGCCAGAACTCGACCTCCAGCGGCGTGACCCGGTAGCCGCCCCAGTGCACCGGTCGCGGGATCTCCTGGCCGGCGAACCGCTCGCGGGCCTGGCCGAAGCGTTCCCGGACAACCTCCCTGTCGCCGATCTCCGCGCTCTGCTCGCTCGCCCAGGCCAGCACCTGCAGGGATCGCGGCAGCCGCGCGAAGTGGGCGTCGGACTCCACGTCGGTCAGCCGGCCGGCCGAGCCGTCGACGCGGACCTGCCGGCCGAGATCGAGCCAGCCGAAGCAGAGCGAGGCCGCCCGGTTGACGGCCAGGTCGGTGGCCTTGCGGCTGGCGTGGTGGGTGAAGAACACGAAGCCGTGGTCGACGTGGGCCACGTCCACCCAGCGGGCCGAGGGGCGCCCGTGGTGGTCGGCCGTCGCCAGCACGGCCGAGACCGGGGCGCCGGGGCAGGCGGCCCGCCACTCCTCCAGCCAGCGCGCGAACTGCCCGAGAGGGTCGGGATCGGGTGCCTCGATGCCCGTGCGCCGGTACGCGGCGGCGAGCCGGGTGACGTCTGCGGTAGCGGTCATCGCCATATCCGTCCTTATCCAGATTCATCTCCCGATTACCATCACTGGTGCCATTTAAACACTAATGCCTATAATTATCGTGATGCAATGTCGGACAATGATCGGAGAGCGGTGATGAATGGACGAGCCAGCCAGGCGGCGGGAATTCTCCTCGACCGACACAGGGAGATCGTCGAGCCCACGACATTCCGGCTGCTGGGCCGGGAATGGGACCTGCTGCCCGGGGTGTACGCCCCGCAACTGACCCAGTCGGCCGCCCTGTACGCCGAGTGGCTGCCGTACCCCGTGCACGGGTCGTTCTGCGAGGTCGGGAGCGGCTGCGGCTACCTCGCCGTCACGGCGGCGCTGCGGGGCTGCGCCTCCGTGACGGCCCTCGACGTGAGCGCCGCCGCCGCCGACAACACCCGCATGAACGCCGTACGGCACGGCGTCGAGGACCGCGTACGGGTCGCGCACGGCGACATGTTCGCCCCGCTGAGCGGCGACGACAGGTTCGACCTGATCTTCTGGAACTCCAACTTCGTGGAGGCACCGGCGGGCGAGCGGGAGGGCGCCGAGTTGGAGCGGGCCTTCTTCGACCCCGGCTACGGCGCGCACGAGGCGTACCTGCGGGACGCTCCCCGGCACCTGCAGCCGGGCGGCAGGCTGCTGCTCGGCTTCACGGACCTGGGCAGCGAGGAGCACCTGGACGAGCTGGCCGTCCGCCACGGCTGGACCGCCGGCACGGTGCGGGCGGCGCGGTGCGGCACGGCCGACGGGCACATCGAATACCGGCTCGTCGAATTCCGGCGAGCCGGATAAAAGGCGGTCACGCATTCTTCCGAGCCCCGGGAAAAGCTCGGAAGAATGCGTTTCACCGCCGCCGGTAAAGGCGCACCGCGAGCGGCACGAATATCACCGTCGCCGCCACCGCCCAGGCGAGGGTGAAAAACACCGGAACGGCCACGGGACCCCCTTGGGAGAGCCCCACCAGCGCGTCTCCGGCGAGGGAGAGCGGATTGGCCCGGACGACCGGTTGCAGCCAGCCGGGGAACTGCTCGGCCGGCACGAACCCCGACGACAGGAACAGCAGCAGCGTGACCGGCGTGTTGAGCGCCCCGCTGACGGCCTGCTCGCTGGAGGCGGACATGGCGGCGACCACCGCTATCCACAGGAACATCCAGGCGAACAGCAGCACGACGCCGAAGAAGCCTGCCACCGCCAGCGGCCCCTGGGTGAAGCGGAACCCGGCCAGGTGCGCGACGGCGGTGGTGACCACGGCGACCAGCAGCACCCGGACCAGGTCGCCGGCGACCCGGCCCGTCAGCACCGACAGCCGGCCGATGTCCATCGCCCTGAACCGGTCGACGATCCCGCCGCGCAGGTCGGTGAAGAAGCCGACCCCGGTGCCGACCGCGCCGTAGGCGGCGCTGAACAACACGATCACGGGAGCGAGCCGGTCGATGTAGGCGCCGCGGGTGACCTCGCCGACGAGTTCGCCGAAGACGAGCAGCATGACGAACAGCAGGATCAGCGGGAACATGACCGAGTCGGCGATGAGCTGCGGGCTGCGCAGGAAGCGCCGCAGGTTGCGACCGGCCAGCAGGGACGTCTCGGCGAGCGTGTTCACGCGGCTCTCCCTCATGCGGCTCCCCTGCACGCCGCTCCCCTGCACGCGGTTCCCCTTCACGTGGCCCTCCTGAACGCGCGGACGGCGGCCAGTGAGAAGAGCGCCAGCAGCCCCGCCATCCACAGCACGGCCCGCGCCACGGGCTCCGCGGTGGGCCCGCCGTCGGCCAGGGCGCGCAGCGCGTCGAGGACCGCCGTCACCGGCTGCGCCCGGACGAACGGCTCGATCCAGGCGGGAAAGGCGTCGGCCGGCACGAACGCGGACGAGACCATCAGCAGCGGCAGGTACACGGTGTGCAGGGTGGAGGAGACCGCCTCGGGGTCGCGCGAGGCCAGGCCGACCGCGCTGGTGCCCGCCGACAGCGTCAGCGCGAAGCCCACGGACAGCGCCACGAAGGCGAGCGCCGCGAGCGGCCCCGCCTGGAAGCGGAAGCCCGCCACGTGACCGACGGCGAGGATCACCACGATGGCCAGCAGCGCGCGCAGGCTGTCGGCGGCCATCCTGCCGACCACCACGGCGCCGCGGTTGATGGCCATCGCCCGGTAGCGGGCGAGCATGCCGGTGCGCCGGTCGGTGGCGAAGAAGAACGCGGCGGAGATGGCCACCGAGAACATCCACTGCACGACGATCGCCGGCGGCAGGAACTGGGCGTAGTCGACCCCCCGCGCCGCCAGCAGGTTGCCGAAGATCGCCAGGAAACCGAAAACGAAGATCACCGGGAAGACGACCATGGTGCTGACGGTGTCGGCCACCGAGGTGAGCCGCACGTTGCGGCCGGCCAGCAGCAGGCCCTGCTCCAGCAGGTTGCGCAGGCCCTTCTCGGTGACGGGCGGCCGGACCGTCGCGGCGGTCGCGGCGGCCGGGCTGGTCGGGGGCGTCACAGCCGCGTCCCCTCCTGCTCCTCGCGCTCCTCGTGCTCGCCGGTGAGGGCGAAGAACACGTCGTCGAGCGTGGGCCGGCGCAGCCCCACGTCGTCGGGCTCGACCCCGGCCTCGGTGAGGACGCGCACCACCTCGGTGAGCGTGCCGGCGTCGGCCCCGGCCACGGTGATCAGGTCGCCGGACTCGGTGACGCCGTCCAGCCGCTCGCGCAGCGCGCGCACCGCCCGTTCGCGCTGCTCGGGAGCGTCGACGTGGACGGCGCAGACGGCGCCGCCGACCTGGTCCTTCAGCTCGCGCGGGGTGCCCTCGGCGATGACGCGGCCCTGGTCGAGGACGACGATCCGGTCGGCGAGCCGGTCGGCCTCCTCCAGGTACTGGGTGGTCAGCAGCAACGTCGCCCCCTCGTCGCACAGCCCGGAGACGACGCGCCACATCTCCCTGCGCCCGACCGGGTCGAGCCCGGTGGTCGGCTCGTCGAGGAAGATGACGGGCCGCCGCACCACCAGGCTGGCGGCCAGGTCGAGGCGCCGGCGCATGCCGCCGGAGTAGGACGTGACCGGCTGGTCGGCCGCGTCGCCGAGGCCGAACCCGGCGAGCAGTTCCTCGGCGCGCGCGGCGGCCTCCTTACGGCCCAGCTTGAGCAGCCTGCCGAACAGGACGAGGTTCTGCCGCCCGGTCAGCACGTCGTCGACGGCGGCGAACTGGCCGGTCAGCGCGATGGAGGCGCGCACGCCCGCCGGGTCGTCGGTGACGTCGCACCCGGCGACGACGGCCCGCCCGCCGTCGAGGGGCAGCAGCGTGCTCAGGCAGTTGACCATCGTGGTCTTGCCCGCGCCGTTGCCGCCGAGCAGGCCGAGGACGGTGCCCGGCGCGACGCTGAACGACACCTCGTCCACGGCCGTCTTCTCGCCGAAGGTCTTGCGGAGGCGTTCGACCTCCACGCTGCCTCCGTGCATGATCGGAACCTCCTGGGGTGAGCGGTCGGTTGCGCCGGAGATCCTGCCCGCGGGCGGGCGGGGCCATCCGCGATCAGCCGTCCTCGCTCTCCTTGACCGGGGTCTGCTGGTGGAAGAGCAGCTTCCACTCCTCGCCGGCGCGCTCGTACACGCTGGTCATGTAGAGCTGGAAGGTGAAGTCGGCCTGGCTGAGCCGGACGACGGCGCGGTAGGTGATGAGCGCGGCGGCGTCGCCGAGCGGCAGCACCTTGACGTCCTCCAGCTTGTAGTCGTCGAACGGCGACTTGCTGGCGTCGATGTCGTCGGCCAGCTCCCAGCCGGTCTGCAGGCCGTCGGGCTCGACGCAGACCGTGCGGTCGGTGACCAACCGGCGGTAGAAGCCGCCGTCGCCGACGGAGATCGCGGCCCAGCCCTGCTCCTCCAGGGCGGTCAGTTCCTTGTCGAGACTCATCGTGTGCTCCTTTCGTGGCGGGTGCGCGTCAGGGGGTGGAGGGCCAGGGGGCCGGCAGGTCACAGGAGCGCAGCACCTGGGCGACCAGTTCGGCCTCCTGCGGCACCAGGTAGAAGTGGTCGCCGGCGAACACGCGCAGCTCGAACGAGCCGGTGGTGTGGTGCTTCCAGGCCGCCGCCTCGCCGGGCTCGACCTCGGGGTCGGCGTCGGAGACGCAGGCGCACACCGAGGTGCGGATCGGGGCGGTCGCGGCGGGACGGTAGGTCTCGATCAGCCGGTAGTCGGCCTCCAGGGTGGGCACCACGATCGCCCGCAGGGCGGGGTCGTCGAGCACCTCGTCGCTGGTGCCGCCGAGACGGCGCAGGTCGTCGAGCAGCGCCTGCTCGCCGCCCAGGTGGACGTCGGAGCGGCGCACCCGGTCGGGCGCCGGTCTTCCGGAGACGACCAGCCCGGCCAGCGGCCGGCCGAGGCGGCTCTCGAGCCGCCTGGCGGTCTCGTGGGCGACGGCCGCGCCCATGCTGTGGCCGAACAGGGCGACCGGAACGCCGGCCAGCGGCTCCAGCGCGGCGGCGACGGGGCCGGCGAGGTCGTCCATGGTGGTGGCGTGGCCGTCGCCGATGCGGTCCTGGCGGCCGGGGTACTGCACGCCGTACAGCTCGATGCCGTGCGGCAGGCGGGCCGCCCAGGTGCGGAAGAAGCCGGCGGCGCCACCCGCGTGCGGGAAGCACACCAGGCGCAGCCTGGGGACGTCGTGCTCGCGCAACGGCCGCAGCCAGCGCTCGCGCGGCTCGGCCGTGGTGACGGTCATGCGGTCGCCTCCTCCGGTGCGTCCGGCTCCTCCTCGGCCACTTTCGTGGCGGCCTCCGACACGGCTTCCCGGACGGCTTCCCGGACGGCTTCCGGGACGGCTTTCGTGGCGGCGGCGCGCAGCGGCTCGGCGGGGAGCGGCCGGGGCGGCGGCCCGGTCAGCCGTTCGGGGAAGCCGAGCACCGCCGTCAGGTCCTGCCACACCCCGCTGACCGCGAGATAGTACTGTCCGTCACGCATCGTGTCCATTCCATCACGGACAGCCTTCCAGGTGGTGGAGATGGCGCGGTGGGCGCCGTCGGGCCACATCCGGGCGAGGATCTCCCGGTACGGCGGAGCCTCGGCCGGCCCGAGCGGGGCGCACGCCGGGAAGTCGAGGTGCGCGTCGGCGGCGTCGTGCAGCCGGGTGGCGTTCCGGGCCCGGGCGGGCAGGTGCGGGCGGGGCGACCACAGGACGGGGCCGTGCGGGTCCTGCAGGGTCAGGGTGCCGCCCTCGGCGCCGATCGTGATGCGGTGCAGCAGGTGGGCGTGGTTGTCGGGGTCGGCGGGGTGGAGCTGGTTCTGCACGCGCAGGGTCACGGGCACACCCGCGATCACGCCCTCCAGGGTGCGGAACGGCGTACGCGGCCCGTCCGTCGTGCCGCACGCGGCGAACCCGTACGGTCTGAGCCCGCCGAGCGCCCGGCCCAGGACGTCCACCAGGTGGTAGGCGACCTGGATGCCGCAGGCGGCCTCCACCCACAGCGGCTCCTGCTCCTCGCGCAGCGCCCGGGCGGCGGCCACGAACCTGCGCACCGGCGGCAGATGCACGTAGTGGGTGTTCACCTGGAACGCCACCTTCTGACGGCGAGCGGCGCGCAGGGAGCCGGCCAGCTCGTCGCGCAGCAGCGGCCCCTCCTGCAACACGGGCACGCCGCGGGCCATCAGCTCGGCAGCGACGGCGCTGCCCGGGCCGCCGTTGACGTCGCCGAGCAGCACGACGCAGGCCAGGTCCACGCCGTCCGGCACCTGCTCCACCCGCGTGTACAGCGGCACGCCCGCCTCGGCGGCGCAGGCCCGCGACCGCTCCCCGCCCTTGGCGAGGATCCCGACCGGCTCGAAGGCCGACCGGGGATCGGTCAACGCCGCCAGATGCACCCGGCCGAAGCCGGTACCGCAGACCAGGACGCGGGGCCGTCCCCTCACAGCACTCCCTCCTCCACACCAGCGCCCACCCCGGCCGAGTCGCCACTGACCGCGGCAGCCGTCCGGGCCTGGCCCGACCCGGTCGCACCGGGGCCGGTCCCGACGGGGTCAGTCTCGGCGCGATCGCGGCCGCTCTGGGCGCGGTCACCCTCGGCGAGGTGGCTCTGGACACGGTCGTCTTCGGCGAGGTCGATCGTCAGGCGGGTCAGGGACGGGTCGGCGGACAGCCGCCGGAACACGTCCTCCGGGCTCAGCACGTCGGCCGCCTCGTGCACGCCCCCGGGTACCTGGCCGCGTAGCACGGCCACCGTCGCGGCGGCGGCCACGGCGGCGCTCAGCTCGTGGCTCTGCCCGGTGCGCACCACCAGCGTCCGGCCACCACCGTCGCCGGTCATCTCGAAGACCATCTGGAAGTACGGCTCACGCCCGAACGCCTCCAGCCTGGAGGCGCGCACCAGCGCCTCCGCCGCCCGCTCCGGCTCGGCGTCCCCGGCACGGGCGAGCGCGTCGAGGGTGCGTTCCCCGTCGAACACGGTCCACCACTCCACCTCGGCGATGCGCAGCGCCCGAGCCAGCCGCCCGGTCTCGGCAGCGAGGTACGGGTACGCGCTGACGCGACCGGACCAGCCCGGCAGCCGCACGCCACGAACCGGCCGCAACGCCCCTCGCACCGGCCGGTGCCCCCGCCAGGCCGCGAGCGCTGTGCCGTAGCCGCCGGCCAGGGAGGCGACGTAGTCACGAGCCGCGGCAGGCGTGAACGGGTCCAACCCACCCACGTACGCGACGAGCCGCTCCACCCGGCGGAACCCGGCAGCGAGGTACCTCGGCAACAAGGCCGACAGCCCGGGCATCATCCCGGCCCCCAACACCACCGCAGCATCCCCGCCCACCCCTCCACGTCCCCACGGCGCAGACTCGCGGGCCGGCCCCGTCAGGCCGGGCGCGGCCACCTGGTGGGACGAGCCCGTCAAGCCGGCCTCGCAAGACGAGACCGTCTCCCCAGGCGAGGCGACGCCGTGGGGCGAAGCGGCCTCGCCGTACAGGGCGGCCTCGAAGTGCGGGGCTGTTACGCCGGACGGGGCAGTCTCCCCGTACAGAGCAGCCTCGCCGGACGGGGCAGTCTCCCCGTACAGAGCAGCCTCGCCGGGCTGGACGGCGCCGCCAGGCGGGGCGGCCTCGAAGTGCGGGGCTGTTACGCCGGACGGGGTGATGGGGGTGTTGTCGCCGGACGGGGTCGTGGGGGCGGTGGTCGTGGGGGCGGTGTCGGGGGTTGGGGTGGCCGGGGGGCGTGGCCGGGTCGCGATGGTCTGAAGCAGGGTGCGGTCGATGTGGTCGCCGGCGACGTCCACGTAGGCGGCGCCGGCGGCGAGTGCGGCGCGCGCGACGGTGTCGAGGATGCGGGAGGAGGGGCCCGCGCAGTTGACGACGATCCGGCAGCCGGCGCAGAACGCCGCCAGCGCTCCCGCGTCCTCCACGTCGACCCGCACCGCCTCAACCCCCGACGCCTCGGCCCGCACCGCCTCGGCCCCCGCCGTCTCGGCCCGTACCGTCTCGGCCCGCGCCTCCTCGGCCCGCGCCTCCTCGACCCGCACAGCTTCGGCGATCTGGGTACCGTCACCGGAGGTGACCGCTTCGTTCCCCGACCCGCTGTCGCCACCGGTAGCGGCCACGCCAAGCACGCCCGTCGGGCCCGGCGGAGTGGCGGGCGGCGAGGACGCCACGGCCCGGACGCGGGTGAGGTCGCGGCCGCCCAGGCGGAGAGGGCCGATGCCGTCCTCGCGCAGGCGGCGCACCAGCGCGCGGCCGACCGCGCCGGTGCAGCCGAGCACCCCGACAGGGGCGGCGCCTGTGACAGCGTGGCCGAGCGCACCGACAGGGGCGGCGCCCGCGCCGGTGTGGCCGGGGGCTCCGGCGGGGAGCGGGACGGGGCGTGGGGTGGGGGAGGTCATCGGCTCTCCCCGAGGGGGGTCAGGAGCATGGCGACCTCGTCCACGTGCGGGGGTTGCAGGCAGGTGAAGTGGTCGCCCGGGATGTCGGCCACGGCCAGCTCGCCCAGGCACAGCTCGCGCCAGAAGCCCGTCATGTCGTCGCGCAGCCACGGCAGGAAGCCGGTGTCGCCGAGCTGCCGCAGGAACGTGATGTCCCCCGCGTACGGCTCGGGCCGGTGGGTGCCGACGGCGGCGAGGCTGTGCCGGACGACCTGGTAGAGGGAGGTGACGTGCCGCTCGACGTCGGCGTCGGCGTGGGCCGTGGCGGCGGCCCGCCCGATGGCGGCCAGCCGTTCGGCCTGCGGGCGGGCGGCCAGGCGGCCGAAGGCGTCGGACTCGGCGGCGAGCCGGCCGGCGGGCACCCGTTCGGGGTCCTCGGCGAGCAGCCGCTCGAACAGCCGCGACATCGCCTCCTCGTCCGCCAGGTGGCCGGCGGCGGCCGGGTCGACGCCCATGACGCGGGCGAAGACGTACTCGGCGACCAGGTCGTCGTCGATGACGCGCGGCAGCGTGTAGCTGCTGATCACCGTCAGGTTCTGCACGTGCGCGCCCGCCTCGGTGAGCTGCCGGGCGACCTCCGTCGCGAGCAGGCCGCCCATGCAGTAGCCGACGACGTGGAACCCGGTGGCACCGGTGTCGAGGAGGGTGCGGGCGTAGCGGGCGGCGCGCCGTTCGATGAGGCCGCGCGGGTCCTCGGCGAGGTAGGCGTCGACCTCGGTGACGGCGAGGCCGGCGAGCCGGTCGCCCTTGTCGGCGAGGCGGCGGGCGAGCGCCCGGTACGGGCTGAGCGTGCCGCTGCCCTCGTGGACGAGCACGCGCAGCGTCCCGGCGCCGGCCGGCTCGCCGCCGAGGGGCACCAGCGGGGAGCTTTCGGGCCGGCCGCCGTCGTCGTCAGGCCGGGCGCCGCGGCGCAGCTCGTCGGCGAGGGCGGCCACGGTGGGCCGGTGCAGGATGTGGCGGACCAGGTCGTCCCAGAACACCTCGCGCGCCTCGGGCACCTGCTCGCGCAGTACGGCGGCGAGCTTGGCCACGACGAGGGAGTCGCCGCCGAGGTCGAAGAAGTCGTCGTCCCGGTTCACCCGCGGCAGGTGCAGCACCTCGGCCCAGACGGCGGCGAGGCGGCGTTCGAGGTCGTCGCGGGGCGGGCCGCCGGCGGAGGCGCGACCGGCGGCGGCGCGGGGCAGCAGCCCGCGCAGGGCGGCCGTGTCCACCTTGCCGTTGGGGGTGAGCGGCAGCGCGTCGACGACCTGCAGGTGGGCGGGGATCATGTACTCGGGCAGCCGGGCCGCCAGGTGCCCGGCCAGGCCGGCCACGTCGAGGCGGGCCCGGTCGGCCTTGAAACGGGCGGCGAAGACGTTCTGGCCGAGCGGCCCGGTCACGTCGCCGTCGCCGGGCAGGCAGACGGTGGCGTCGGCGCCGGCCTCGCGCAGCAGCCCGAGCCACTGCTCCCGGTCCAGGAAGGTCTGGTCGAGGCCGCGGCGCAGGTCCTCGTAGTCCCAGGTGGCGGGGTCCTTGCCGGGCATCATGAACTCCATCGAGGTCATGATCTGGTAGCTGTCCTTGGTGGTCTCGATGAAGACGAGCCAGCCGCCCGGCCGCAGCATCTCGGTGAGGCGTCGCAGGACCCGGCCGGCGTGGCGGGAGTTGTGCAGCACGTTCGCGCACAGGATGACGTCGAAGTCGTTGGGGGCGTAGCCCTGCTCGCGGTAGTCCTCGTTGATGTCGAACAGGCCGTAGCGGACCCACGGGCGGGCGCCGAAGCGTTCGCGCGCCTCGTTGATGAAGAACGGCGAGACGTCGGTGAAGAGGTAGTCGACGTCGTGGCCGTCGAGCGCGGGGATGGTCTGGGCGCTGGTGCCGCCGACGCCGGCTCCCGCCTCCAGCACCCGGAGCGTGCCCGGGTGGCGGCCGGCGATCTGGCGCAGCAGCTCGACGGCGGCGTGGTTGACGTAGCGGCTGATGATGTTCTCGCGGTAGGCGGCTTCGGAGATCTCCAGCCGGCCTTCGGGGAACAGCAGCGGCAGCGGGTCGAGCTCGTCGCGCAGCAGCTCGGGCAGGCGGTCGGTGCTGTCCCTGAAGTAGCCGATCAGCTCGGCCGGGTAGCTGTCCTCCCGTTGCAGTTCGTCCACGGACCGCCAGGCCGCCGCCAGGTCTTCGGCGCCGACGGCCCGTACGGCATGCCACCGTTCCCCGTGGCGTTCGAGCAGCCCTTCGCGTTCCAGGACGCGCAGCCAGCGGCGGACGAGGCGGTGGTGGCGGGGCGCGGCGCCGGTCGCGGCGAGCACCTCCTCGGCGCCGGCCGCGGCGCCCGGCTCGGTGAACAGCCCCTGCCGGACGAGCGCCTGCGCCATGCCGAGCACGGCGGCGCGGTCGAGCCGGGCGATGAACTCCATGAGCTCGGCGCGGTCGATGTGGGCGGTGCACGGGTCCGCCGCGGCGGCGGCCGCAGCCCTCAGTTCAGCGGCGTCCGCCGCCCTCCGCTCCGCGACCGGCCGTCCCCCTTCGCCATCGCCGTCGCCGTCGCCGGCGGCGGCGGCGGCGGCGCCAGCGGCGGCGCCGGCGGCGGCGGCACCGGCCGCGGTGCGGGCGGGTTCGGCGAACGCGGCCAGGCGGCGGTCCAAACCGTCGCCGTCCACCAGGACGTGCGCGGCGGCCACCGACGGATGTGCCTGGACGGCGGCCTCGACCTCGGCCAGCTCGATCCGGTGCCCGCGGATCTTGACCTGCCGGTCCTCGCGGCCGAGGAACTCGATGACCCCGCCGTCGCGGTAGCGGCCGAGGTCGCCGGTCCGGTAGAGCCGCTCCCCCGTCTCGGGGTGGCGGATGAAGCGTTCGGCGGTCTTCTGCTCGTCGCCGAGGTAGCCGAGCGCCAGCCCCGCGCCGGCGATGTACAGCTCGCCGGGCACCCAGTCGGGCCGGGGCCGCAGCTCGTGGTCGAGGACGTGGAACGCCTGGTTGGCGAGGGGCTTGCCGTACGGGACGCTGGACCAGCCGGGCAGCGGGTCACCGATGGGGTGGTGGATGGACCAGATGGCCGCCTCGGTGGCGCCGCCGAGGCTGACGAGCTCCAGCGCGGGCAGGTGGGCGCGGACGCGGCCGGGCAGCGCGACGGGGATCCAGTCGCCGCTGAGCAGCGCCAGCCGCAGCGACGGCAGGCCGGTGCCGGGGTGGGCGCCGAGGTAGTGTTCCAGCATCTGGAGCTGGGCGGGGACGGAGTTCCACACGGTGACGCCGTGCTCGGCGACGAGCCGCGCCCAGTGGGCGGGGTCCCCGCGGCGGCCGGCGTCGGGCAGCACCAGGGCGCCGCCCACGGCCAGCGGGCCGAAGATGTCGTAGACCGACAGGTCGAAGCCGAGGCCGGCCAGGCCGAGCACGCGGTCGCCGGCGGTGACGGCGAAGCGGCCGTTGACGTCGGCGACGGTGTTGAGCGCGGCGGCGTGCGAGATCATCACGCCCTTGGGCGTGCCGGTGGAGCCTGAGGTGTAGATGACGTACGCGAGGTCACCGGGCCGGACCCTGGAGACGGGCGGCGTGGAGACGGGCGGTGGGGAGACGGGCGGCGGGGTGCCCGCGGGGTCGAGGGTGTCGACGTCGATGAGTTCCACGCCGGGCGGGCGTTCGGCGATCCACGACTGGGTGAGCACCTGGGCGGCTCCGGCGTCGGCGAGGATGCGTTCGCGCCGGGCCGGCGGCTGGCCGGTGTCGACCGGCAGGTAGGCGGCTCCGGCCAGGAGGGTGCCGAGCGCGGCGACGACCTGTTCCCAGCCCTTGTCCATGAGGATCGCCACGCGCGTGCCGGGGCGCAGCCGTGCGGCGACCGCGCGGGCCCGGGCCAGCAGGTCGCCGTAGGTGAGGGTGCGGTCGCCGGTCACGACGGCGGGCCGGTCCGGGGTACGGCGGGCCTGCGCGACGACGGGGTCGTGCAGCAGGCCGGTGGGGAGCGGGGCGGCGGTGGCGTTGGCGCGTTCGCGACGTGCGGTCTGCGCGGCGGGCAGCCGTACCGGGTCCGGGGCGGCCCAGGCGGCATCGGAGCGGGCCAGGTCGAGCAGGAGGCCGCGCAGCGCGCCGAAGGCGTCCTCGGCGACGCCGTCGGGCAGGACGCCGTCGCGGACGTCCCACCGGACGTGCAGGGTGCCGCCCTCCACGAGGGCCTGGCAGTCGATCCACACCTGCGGGGTCTGGCTCCTGCCGTACACCACCTCGGCCGGGCCGTCGGCGCCGGCCGGGTCGTCGCCGACGCCGACGGTGCTGGTGAAGACGACGGGCATGAGGGCGGCGCCCCTGCCGCGGCGGCGGGCGATCTCGCGCATCAGCTCGACCCCGGTGTACAGGCGGTGGTCGAGGTCCTCCCACAGGCGACTCTGCACGGCGGCGGCGCGCCCGGCGAAGGTGGCCGCGGCGGTGGTGTCGACGGCGAGCAGGCTGACGGTGGTGAAGTCGCCCACCAGGTCCGCGGCCTGCGGGTGCAGGGGACGGCGGTTGAGCAGCGTGAGGTTGAGCGTGAAGGCGGGCTGGCGGCTCCAGCGGCCGATGACCTCCGCGAACGCGGTGAGGACGGCCGTGGACGGGGTCACCCCGTGGGCGGCGGCCCGGCCGCGCAGGCCGTCCCACTGGTCGGGGGTGAGCGTGACCTGGTGACGGGTGAAGCGCGTGCCGGCCCTGGTGGCGGCCTGCTCGGTGATCGGGAGTTCGGGCGGGCCGGGCAGGTCGTCGGCGCGCGACTCCCAGTAGTCGCGGTCGCGCTCGTAGGCGAGGCCGTCGCGTTCGCGGCGGGCGGCGAGCAGGTAGTCGCGGAAGGTGATCTCCAGCGGGGGCAGGGCGGCGGCCGGGTCGCGGTAGAGCCGTTCCAGTTCGGTGAGCAGGAGCCGGATGCTGAGGTAGTCGGCGATGAGGAAGTCGACGGACACGTGCAGCAGGTCGCGGTTCCCGGTGCGGGTGATGCGCAGCTCGAACAGCGGCCAGTCGTCCGGGTCGTAGACGCGGTGGTCCATCTCGGCGCGGGTGCGCTCGACGTGTGCCGCCACGTCGGCGGCGGGCCGGTCGCGTAAGTCGGCCACCTGGACGCGGTAGTGCGGCACCTGCGGGCTGACCTGCTGGTAGCCGCCCTCGGTGTGGACGGTGGCGCGCAGCATGTCGTGGCGGTGGACGAGCTGGTTCCAGGCCTGTTCGAGGCGGGCGGGGTCGAGGTCGGCGAAGGCGAGTTCGGCGTAGACCTGGCAGGCGGTGCCGCCGTAGTCGAAGGCGTCCCTACGGCCCAGCAGGTAGGCGGCCTGCACGTCGGTGAGAGGGAACGACTCGTGGCGTCCGGCGGGGTCGTGGACGGCCGGGGCCGGTTCGCGGCGGGTGAGGTGGTCGAGCAGGGCGGCCTTGTGCTCGGCCAGCAGCGCGCGTCGCTCGTCGGTGAGCACGCCCTGGGGTGCGCGGTAGCGGAGCCGTCCGGACTCCTCCCACAGGTGGACGCCCAGGCGCTCGAGTTCCGCGGCGAGCCGGCCGGCGTTCATACGGTCCCCTCCTCGAAGTCGGTCGCGGTCCGCCGCTGGTCGATCAGGGCGGCGTGTTCGGCGATGGTCGGTCCGGCGAAGAGCTCCCGGAGCGGGAGTTCGACGCCGAACTCGGTGCGGATCTCCTCGGCCAGGCGGGCGGCCAGGATGCTGTCGCCGCCGAGGGTGACGAAGTTCTGGTGCCTGCCGACCTCGGGCACGACGAGCAGGTCGCGCCAGATGCGGGCGAGGGTCCGCTCGGTGTCGCCGTCGGGCGGGGCGTCCGCGGTGGTGTCGTCCTGTCCGGCCAGGCGGGCGAGGGCGGCGCGGTCGATCTTGCCGTTGAGGGTGAGCGGGAGGCCGGCGACCAGGCGGAGGGTCGACGGCACGGCGTAGGACGGCAGCCGGTCGGTCAGCCAGGCGCGCAACTCGTCCAGGCTCGGAGCGTCCCCGGCCGGGACGGCCAGGGCCGCCAGACGGCGGGCGGCTCCCCCGACGACAGTGGCCACGGCCTGACTGACGGCCGGATGAGCGAGCAGAGCGGCCTCCACCTCGCCCAGCTCGATCCGATGACCGCGCACCTTGACCTGGTGATCCACCCGGCCCAGGAACTCCAACGTCCCATCCGGCCAGTACCGGCCCAGATCACCGGTCCGATACCAGCGCAGACCGTCCCGCTCCACGAACCTGGCCGCCGTCGTCTCCGGATCACCCCGATACCCCAGCGCCACCCCCACACCGCCGATCCACAACTCACCGGCCACCCAGTCGGGACAGTCCCGGCCCCGGCCGTCCACCACCCGGAAACACTGGTTCGTCAACGGCCGCCCATACGGCACCGACACCCACTCGGCCGGCACCTTCTCGGGGACGGAACAGAAGTTGGACCAGATGGCGGCCTCGGTCGCGCCGCCGAGGGCGACCAGGCGACAGCCGGGCGCGTGCTCGGCCAGCCGCCCGGAGAGGTCGAGCCCGACCCAGTCGCCGGAGACCATGGCCAGGCGCAGGCCGGTGAGCGCTCCGGGCGGGCTCGCCGTGAGGAGCATGTCGAGCAGGGCGGGCACCGTGTTCCACACGCTCACCCCATGCTCGGCCACCAACTCGGCCCACCGATACGCCTCCCGCCGCTCCTCCTCACCGACCAGCACCACCCCACCACCGACCGACAACAACCCGAACACATCCCACACCGACAGATCGAAGTCCAACGCCGACACCGCCAGCACCCGATCCCCCGCACCCACCCCGAACCGCGCATTCACATCCACCACCGTGTTCAACGCCGCCCGATGCGACACCTCCACACCCTTCGGCTCCCCCGTCGAACCCGACGTGAAGATCACATAAGCCGCCTGCTCCGGCCGCACACCCACCGGCCCGGACAACGGCTCACCCTCACACACCCCCTCCAACACCAACCGCACCCCCGCACGGCGAAGAATCCGCTCCCGACGAACCCCCGGCTGATCAACCCCCACCGGCACATACACCCCACCAGCAGCCAACACCCCCAACACCGCCACCACCTGATCCACACCCTTCGGCAGCGACACCCCCACCGCATCCCCCGGCCCCACACCCCGCCCACGCAGGAACCCCGCCACCCGCAACGCCCGACCAGCCAACTCCCCATACGACACCGACACCCCATCGCCGACCAGCGCCACCCGCCCCGGCTCACGCCCCGCCACCGCGAAGAACCCCCCATGCAGCACCCCCTCCGGCACCGGACCAGCCGTGTCGTTCACCCCGGCCCGCACGACGAGCTGCTCGGCGGGGACGAGGGAGGGCGTCTCACGGTCCCAGTCGCCGGTGGAGAGCCACTCCAGCAGCCGGGCGAAGGCGGCGAACATACCGTCGAGCACGCCCGGCGCGAACAGCTCCTCCACCGCGTCCCAGTTGAACAGCAGCCCGCCGCCGGACTCCACCACCTGGTGGTCCAGCCACACCTGCGGCGTCTGGGAGACGCCCCACACGGGCTCGGCGAACATCCGGCCGGTACTCGCGCCGTCCTCGCCGGTGACGCCGAGGGTGCTGGTGAAGACGACCGGCATGGTCACCTCGGCGGAGCCGGTCTGCCTGGCCAGCTCGCGCATCACCCGGATGGCGGAGACCTCGCTGTGCTCCAAGTCGCGGACGACCTGCTGTTGCAGGCGGCGGGCGTTGGCCAGCCACGTGTCACCGGGCTCCGGCTGGTAGGCGACCAGCAGCAGCGAGGTGAAGTCGCCGAGGACCGCGTCGATGTCGGGGTGGACCTCCCGCCGGTCGAACAGGGTGAGGTTGATCGTCAGGTCCTGGCGGGCGCTCCACGCGCCGAGCACCTCGGCGAACGCGGTGGCGAGCACCGTGGACGGGGTGAGGCCGCAGGCGCGCGCGGTCTCCTTGATCCTGGCCCACTGCCCGGGTGACAGTCGGGCCTGGCGGCGCGCGAAGCGGGGGCGGCCGATCCGGGCCGGGTCGGCGGCGAGCGGAAGCTGCGGGGCCGGTGGCAGGTCGGCGACCCGCTGCGACCAGTAGGTCTCCGCGCGGCGCAGCGCCTCCGGGTCCGGCTCGACGGTGAGCACGTAGTCGCGGAACGACATGCCGATCGGGGGCAGCTCGGCGGCCGGGTCCGCGTACAGGATCTCCAGCTCCCGCAGCAGGGTCATGGTGCTGAGCGCGTCGAGGACGATGTTGTCGAAGCTGACGCCGAGGCGGGTGCGGTCCTCGCCGTACCGGACGGCGCGCACGTCGAACAGCGGCCAACGGGTGGCGTCGAGGACCTGGTGCGACATGGCGTCGCGCAGGCCGGCGAGAGCCCGGTCGGCGTCGTCGTCGTCGGCGTCCACGACGGGGATGGCCAGGCGCGGCACCCGCGGCAGGATGCGCTGGCGGCCGTCGGGCAGGAACTCGGCGCGCAGCATCTCGTGCCGCGCGATGAGCCGGTTCCACGCCTCTTCCAGGCGGGCGAGGTCCAGCCCGGTCAGGTCGTACTCGGTGTAGAAGTGGCAGCCGACACCGCCCAGGGCGAAGTCGTCGGTCCGGCCCACCCAGTAGGCGCGCTGCACGTCGGTCGGGGGGAACGGGTCGTGCCGGTGCTCGGGGTCGGCCCGGAGAGCGGGCCGGGGGGCGGACCGTCCGCTCTCGGCGGCCGGATCGCCGTGGCGCAGGGTCGCGGCGAAGTCGGCGAGGCCGGGCCGCTCGAACAGGTGGGACAGTTCGGCGCCCGCGACGCCGGCCGCGCGCAGCCGGGTGATGAGCCGGGTGGCGAGCAGGCTGTCTCCGCCGAGGGCGAAGAAGTCGTGGTCGCGCCCGACGGCGTCCACGCCGAGGAGCTCGCGCCACAGGCCGGCGACGGTGCTCTCCAGCCCTTCGCGTGGCGGGTCGAGGCGTTCAATCCGGCCGGCGGCGTGCTCACCCGCGATGCGGGTGACGGCCGCGCGGTCGATCTTGCCGTTGGGGGTGAGCGGGACGTCCGGCCGCAGCGCGACGTGCTCGGGCACCATGTACGGCGGCAGCCGGTCGGTCAGCCAGGCGCGCAACTCGTCCAGGCGCGGAGCGTCCCCGGCCGGGACGGCCAGGGCCGCCAGACGGCGGGCGGCTCCCCCGACGACAGTGGCCACGGCCTGACTGACGGCCGGATGAGCGAGCAGAGCGGCCTCCACCTCGCCCAGCTCGATCCGATGACCGCGCACCTTGACCTGGTGATCCACCCGGCCCAGGAACTCCAACGTCCCATCCGGCCAGTACCGGCCCAGATCACCGGTCCGATACCAGCGCAGACCGTCCCGCTCCACGAACCTGGCCGCCGTCGTCTCCGGATCACCCCGATACCCCAGCGCCACCCCCACACCGCCGATCCACAACTCACCGGCCACCCAGTCGGGACAGTCCCGGCCCCGGCCGTCCACCACCCGGAAACACTGGTTCGTCAACGGCCGCCCATACGGCACCGACACCCACTCGGCCGGCACCTTCTCGGGGACGGAACAGAAGTTGGACCAGATGGCGGCCTCGGTCGCGCCGCCGAGGGCGACCAGGCGACAGCCGGGCGCGTGCTCGGCCAGCCGCCCGGAGAGGTCGAGCCCGACCCAGTCGCCGGAGACCATGGCCAGGCGCAGGCCGGTGAGCGCTCCGGGCGGGCTCGCCGTGAGGAGCATGTCGAGCAGGGCGGGCACCGTGTTCCACACGCTCACCCCATGCTCGGCCACCAACTCGGCCCACCGATACGCCTCCCGCCGCTCCTCCTCACCGACCAGCACCACCCCACCACCGACCGACAACAACCCGAACACATCCCACACCGACAGATCGAAGTCCAACGCCGACACCGCCAGCACCCGATCCCCCGCACCCACCCCGAACCGCGCATTCACATCCACCACCGTGTTCAACGCCGCCCGATGCGACACCTCCACACCCTTCGGCTCCCCCGTCGAACCCGACGTGAAGATCACATAAGCCGCCTGCTCCGGCCGCACACCCACCGGCCCGGACAACGGCTCACCCTCACACACCCCCTCCAACACCAACCGCACCCCCGCACGGCGAAGAATCCGCTCCCGACGAACCCCCGGCTGATCAACCCCCACCGGCACATACACCCCACCAGCAGCCAACACCCCCAACACCGCCACCACCTGATCCACACCCTTCGGCAGCGACACCCCCACCGCATCCCCCGGCCCCACACCCCGCCCACGCAGGAACCCCGCCACCCGCAACGCCCGACCAGCCAACTCCCCATACGACACCGACACCCCATCGCCGACCAGCGCCACCCGCCCCGGCTCACGCCCCGCCACCGCGAAGAACCCCCCATGCAGCACCCCCTCCGGCACCGGACCAGCCGTGTCGTTCACCCCGGCCCGCACGACGAGCTGCTCGCCCGGCAGCAGGCTCGGCGGCGCGGCGTCCCAGTCGTGCTCGACCATCCAGTCCAGCAACCGCGCGAAGGCCCCGGCCATCCCGTCGAGCACGCCCGGCGCGAACAGCTCCTCCACCGCGTCCCAGTTGAACAGCAGCCCCCCGTCCACCTCCACCACCTGGTGGTCCAGCCACACCTGCGGCGTCTGCGAGAGCATCCAGCCGAGCCTGCCCAGGTGCCGCTGCACCTCGGCCCCGACCAGGTCACCCATGCCGAACGCGCTGGTGAACACCACGGGAGCCGTCACCTGGTCGGCGCGGCCGCCCCGGTTGAGGTCGCGCAGCACCTCGACCCCGGAGTACGCCGAGTGCGCCGCGTCGGCCTGGAACCGGCTCTGCAGGGCGGCGGCCCGCCCGGCGAACGACGCCGGCTCGGTGAGGTCCACCTCCAGCAGGATGAGGTCGGTGAAGTCGGCCACCATGCGCGGCACGTCGGGGTGGAGCGTCTGCCGGTCGAACAGCGGCATGTTCAGCAGGAACCGGGGCGACTCGCTCCAGGTCCCGATCACCTCGGCCAGGGCCGTCGCGAGGGCCATCGGCAGGGTCACGCCGTGGGCGCGGGCCCGTTCGGCCAGGCGGCGGCGCCGCTCGGGGCCGAGCCGGTGGTCGCGGCGCACGACGCGCACCCGGTCGAGGCGGTCCGGCTCGACGGCGAGCGGCAGCCGGGGCCCGCCGGGGAGGGTGGGCAGGCGCTCCGCCCAGTAGCGCCGGTCGGCCGCGCGCTCGTCCTCCTGGCGGCGATCCCGCTCGGCCAGGTAGGCGGGGAAGGTACAGCCGATCGGGAGCAGCGGCTCGTCCGGCGCGGCGTACAGGGCCGCGAGGTCGTCGAGGAGGATCTGGATGCTGCGGACGTCGGCGACGAGCAGGTCGATGTTGACGTGCAGCCGGTGGGCGCCGTCCGGCAGCAGCGACAGGGTCAGGTCGAGCACCTCGGCCCGGTCGATGTCGAGCCGCCGGTGCGACAGCCGCTCCCGCAGCCCGGCCAGCTGCGCGGCCACGTCCGGGGCCGCGCGGTCGCGCAGGTCGTGCACGGTGAGGCCCCGCCACGGGCTGCGCGGCAGGATCCGCTGGGCGCCGTCGTCGGTGAACCGGGTGCGCAGCAGCTCGTGCCGGTCGAACAGGGCGTGGACGGCGCGCTCCAGGGCGGCCGCGTCCACACCCGAGCCGTCGAACTCGACGTAGAAGTGGCAGCCGACGCCGCCGAGCACCTGCCCGTCGCGCCGGCCGAACCAGTAGGCGTGCTGGACCGGGGTGAGCGCGAACGGCGCGTCGCGGTCCACGGCCGGCAGCGGACCGGGGGCGGGGCTCGCGGCGCGGGACGAGAGCAGCCCGTGCCAGGCGGCCACGGTGGGCGTCTCGGCCAGGTCGGCGAACTTCACCCGGACGCCCTGCCGCTGCCAGTCGTTGGCGAGCTGCATGATGCGGATCGAGTCGACGCCGAGGCGGATCAGGTCGTCGTCCGGGTCCAGCTCCCGCTCGGGCAGGCCGACGAGCGCGGCGGCGGCCCGCCGCACCTCCTCCAGGGTGAACGCCGGCACGTCCGGAGCGGGCGCCTCTCCCCCGCGGGCGGGGGCCGCGGGGGCCGCCGGCGGCGCCGCGGGGGTCAGCGCGTCGGTGTGGACGACCTCCAGCCCGCCGCGCCGGTACGCCGTCACCAGCTCCGCCTCGGACCGGCCGTCCAGCGACCCGGGAGCGACGTACACCACGGTCTCCACGACCTGCCGGTGCGCGTCGATGACGGCCGCGCGCACGCGGTCCGCCGGCCAGGCGTCCGTGCCGGCCTCCACGAGCAACGTCGGCCCGTGCCCGTGGACGGGCCGCACGGCACGGCAGGGGCCGCCGGTCAGCCCGGTGACCGTGCGCTCCAGCTCATCGTGAAACGTCGCCGTTTCCCACATGTCGAACAAGCTGACACGACCGGCGACCGGCCCGCAAATGTGAAAGGCAATTCGTGGGCGGTCCGGCGGCCCGGCCGCCTGCCCATCCGGCGATAAAGTTTGCCTAACCTTATTACTCGACCGGTGCGGCGTATTCTGCGGCTCTTCGGTAAACGTACCCGTTCGGCCCGTTCGGGTCACCGGCGGCGAACTCGCGGGCACCTCTTTCGAGGTGCCCATCCGGGCACTTGCCCCTGTCCGGCAGGCCGCCTAGCTTGCCTCGGTAGCGCCGAGAAAGGGAGGCGAAGTGCCCCGCACGCTGCAGACCGTGGCCGGAGCCGACGAGGCCCGCGCGCTCGGCGACGAGTACGTCACCGCCGTCGGAAAGATCATCAACAGCCACGTGCGCAACGAGGCGGCGGGCGCGGCGGTCTTCGACGAGCCGTCCATCTCGCTCGCCCCGACTCCGCGCGAGAAATGGCTCGCGTGCCGCATGGCCATGGAGGAATACGGCCATCATTTGAAATTCAACAAACTCGCGGCACAGCTCGGCCTGGAGGATCCGCACACGCGCCCGCCGCTTTCCGTGTTCGATTACCAGGTGCGGAGCTGGACCGAATACGTCATGACGAAGGCGATCGTCGACCTGGCGGAGATCGTGCTGATGGAGGACCTGTGCGACTGCTCCTACCTGCCACTGCGCCGGCTGTGCCGGTCGCTGATGCCGGAGGAGCGCTTCCACGTCCGGTTCGGCGCCACGACGGCCGGGCGGCTGGCCGCCGACCCGGCCACCCGGGAGGAGGTGCGTGCGGCGGCGCACCGTCTCATCACGATGACGCTGCCGTTCTTCGGGCGCGGCGACTCCCCGAACAACGCGCTGTTCCGCAAGTGGGGGATCAAGCGGCTGACGAACGACGAGTGCCG
The DNA here is from genome assembly GCF_014207745.1 of Nonomuraea muscovyensis. Taxonomy (NCBI): domain Bacteria; kingdom Bacillati; phylum Actinomycetota; class Actinomycetes; order Streptosporangiales; family Streptosporangiaceae; genus Nonomuraea; species Nonomuraea muscovyensis. Next base: position 85,491 of record NZ_JACHJB010000005.1, on the reverse strand, counting down.
CGCGGAGTTCGTCCGGCGCACCCGCGTCCTGCTCTGCGACGACCTGGGGCTCGACTACCCGGAGGTGGACCCGCGATGGCGCGGCACTACGAGCTGACCGCTCCCCCCGACGGCCTGGCCGCCGACCTCGGCCCCGGCGGCGAACGCGTGGAGCTGCTGCTGAAGGGCCTGACGCGCGTCGGCGAGCCGGCGCGGGGGGCGCTGCCGGCGCTCGCCGGCGCGCTGCCGGTGCGGGCGCTGTCACGGGTGCCGGCCTGCCTCATGGACCGCGTCGATCCCCGCTGGCTGGCCGGCCTGGAGCGGCGCCGCAACGACGCCCGCGCCGCCCTGCTGGCCGCCGGCCGGGACGCCCACCTCGAACTCGGCGAGCACGTCGCGATGCTGCTCGCCACCCCTCTGCTGGAACCCGCCGATCCGGACGACGCCGACGCCCGGGCCGCCTCGGGCGCGATCCTGTGGCTGGTCGGCACGCTCGTCGCGACCACGCTGGCCGGCGACGGGGACGACCTCCTCGCCATCCTGCTCGGGCAGGGCTGGTGGCCGGTCGGCCCGGTGGACGGCGCCTTCCTCGTCGCCCCCGTCGCCACCGCCCGCACGGGAGCCCGTACCGGTCCCGGCACGCAGGCCGGCACGCAGGCCGGCACGCAGGCCGGCACGCAGGCCGGCACGCAGGCCGGCACGCAGGCCGGCACGGGGGCCGGCCATGGCTGAACCACCCGCCACCGGCAACCTCGCCCGCCACCTCGACGAGCTGGCCGCCCGCGAGGGCTGGCGCGACCTGCCCGCCTTCCACACCCCCGGCCGGACCTGGAGCCACGGCGAGGTGCACGACCTCGCCGCCCGCGCCGCGTCCGTCCTCCTCGACCACGGCGCCCGGCCCGGCACGCGGACGCTCGTCGCGCTCGGCGACGGCATCGCGTGGGTGGCGGCGTTCCTGGCCGCCGCCCGGCTCGGCGTCACCGCCGTGCCCGTCAACCCCGGCCTCACGCCGGACGACCACGCCTTCATGGCCGCCGACTGCGCGGCGTCGCTCGTCGTCACCTGCGACGACGTCGCGGACCGCACCGCCGGGCGCTTCGCCGGGTCGCCCGTCCTGACCGGCGAGCGGCTGCTGCGCCTCGCCGAACGCGCCCCCCGCGCCCCGGCCGCGGACGTCTCCCCGGATGCCCCGCTGTACGCGCAGTACACCTCGGGCACCACCGGGGTCCCCAAGGCCGCGCTGCACCGCCACGCCGACCCGGCCCGCTACCACCGCGCAGCGGGGGTCGGCGTCGTCGGCGCGCGCCGCGACGACGTGACGCTGTCGGTGTCGAAGATGTTCTTCGCCTACGGGTTCGGCAACGCCCTCGTCTTCCCGCTGTTCTCCGGCTCGTCGGCCGTGCTGCTGCCGCACCGGCCCACGCCCGCCGACGTCGCCGAGGCGGTCGAGCGCTACGGCGTCACCCTGCTGTACGCGGTCCCGTCCGCCTACGCCAACCTGCTGGCCGAGTGCGCGCCCGGCGCGTTCGCCTCCGTACGGCTCGCAGTGTCGGCCGGGGAACCGCTGAACCCCGCCCTCGGCGCGAAGACCCGCGACCTGCTCGGCGCACCGGTGCTCGACCAGCTCGGCTCCACCGAGGTAGGCCACGCCTTCTGCTCCAACACCGCCGCCCGCGACGAACCGGGCACGATCGGCCGCCCGCTGCCCGGCTACGAGCTGGAGCTGCGCGGCGACGACGGCCGCCCGGTCCCCGAGGGCGAGGGTGAGCTGTGGGTGCGCGGCGCGTCCGTGCTGCCGGAGTACCTGCGCCGGCCCGAGGAGACGGCCCGCGCCCTGGCGGGCGGCTGGCTGCGCACCGGCGACCTGGCCGTACGCACCGCGGCGGGGGCGTACGTGCACCGGGGCAGGCGCGACGACCTGGAGATGGTGGGCGGCATCACGATGTCGCCGCTGGAGGTCGAGAAGGTGCTGGCCGAGCATCCCGAGGTGGCCGAGGTGGCCGTCGCGGCGGTCGCCGACGAGCGGGGCGCGCGCAAGCTGCGGGCGTTCGTGGTGCCCGCGGCGCCGGGCGTCGACGGGCGGCGGCTGGAGAGCGAGCTGATCGCGCTGGCCCGCCGCAGGCTGGCCCCGTACAAGGTGCCGCGCGGTGTCGAGCTGCGGCGCGCGCTGCCGCGCACCCCCACCGGCAAGCTGCGCCGCTTCGCCCTGCGCGACGGCGCGGCAGCCGGACCAGTCCGCTGACGTGAGGAAACCGCCGTGCGCACCCTGATCATCGACAACCACGACTCCTACACCTACAACCTCTACCAGCTCATCGCCGAGTCCTACGGCACCGAGCCGGTCGTGCTGACCAACGACGACCCCGGCTGGGCCGAGGTGGACCTGCGGCGCTTCGACGCCCTCGTCATCTCCCCCGGTCCGGGCCGCCCGCAGGTCGAGCGCGACGTCGGGACCACCTTCGACGTGATCCGCGACTCGGGGCTGCCGGTGCTCGGCGTCTGCCTGGGACACCAGGCGCTGGGCTGGCTGTCGGGCGCCGACGTGGTGCCCGCGCCGGCGCCGATCCACGGCCAGGTCGAGGAGATCCACCACTGCGGCCACGACCTCTTCCGCGACCTGCCGCAGCGCTTCCACGCGGTGCGCTACCACTCCCTGTGCGTGGCCACGCCCGCCCCCGGCGACCTGGAGATCACCGCGTGGACGGCCGACTCGGTCGTCATGGGGTTACGGCACCGGACGATGCCCTGGTGGGGGGTGCAGTTCCACCCGGAGTCCATCTCCACCGAGCACGGGCCCACGTTGCTGCGCACGTTCCGCGAACTGGCCCTGGAGGCGGGCTCGCCGGCCGCCGCGCTGCCGGTGCCGTGCGGGCCGCGCTGGTCGCTGGAGGTGGAGCAGGTGTACGGCGCGGCCGACACCGAGGCGGTCTTCGCCGAGCTGTTCGGCGACCGGGAGCACGCCTTCTGGCTGGACAGCAGCCGCGTCGAGCAAGGGCTGGCCCGGTTCTCGTTCCTCGGCGACGCGGGCGGGCCGCACGGCGAGGTTCTGACCTGCCGGCCCGGCGCGAACAGCGTGCTCGTGCACGACTCCGGCGGCCACGAGTCGGCCGTCTTCACCTCGATCTTCGACATGCTCGACGAACGCGTCCGCGCCCGGGCCATGCCGTCCGACCCGGCCCTCCCGTTCGACCTGAACGGCGGGTACGTCGGCTACTTCGGCTACGAGCTGAAGCGCGACTGCGGCGCCGCCTCGCCGCACGTCTCGCCGTTCCCCGACGCGGTGTGGATGTCGGCGGCGCGCTTCGTCGCGGTGGACCACCTGACCGGCAGCACGTGGGCGGCGGCGCTCACCGACGGCGAGCCGGACAGCCGCGCGGCCGCCCGCGCCTGGGTGGCGCACGCGGCCGGCGTCTGCCGCCGCGTGGGCGAGCGTCCCCCGCCCGAGCCCGGCCCCAGCTCCGACTCCGGCCCCGGCCCCGACTCCTGCTCCTGCTTCGGCCCCGGCCCCCGCCCCGGCCCCGGCCCCGGCTTCGACGCCGAGCCGTGGCTGGTGCGCCCGCGCGAGCGCTACCTGGCCGACATCGAGGAGTGCCTGCGGCTGCTGCGGGCGGGCGAGAGTTACGAGATCTGCCTGACCGACACCGCCGAGATCCCGTTCGACGGCTCCGCCCACGACCTCTACCTGCGCCAGCGGCGGCTCAACCCGGCCCCCTACGCCGCCTACCTGCGCCTGGGCGAGATGGAGGTGCTGTGCTCCTCCCCCGAGCGCTTCCTCAAGGTGGACCGCGAGCACGTCGCCGAGTCCAAGCCCATCAAGGGCACGGCGCCGCGCGCCCCCGAGCCGCTGCGCGACTCCAGTCTCAGGCACGAGCTGGCGACCTCGGCCAAGACCCGCGCCGAGAACCTCATGATCGTGGACCTGCTCCGCAACGACCTCGGGCGCATCAGCGCCATCGGGACCGTGGAGGTGCCGCGGTTCATGGCCGTGGAATCGTACGCCACCGTGCACCAGCTCGTGTCCACGGTGCGCGGCCGGCTCCAGGACGGTATCAGCGCCGTCCAGGCTGCGCGGGCCTGCTTTCCCGGCGGGTCGATGACGGGGGCGCCGAAGCTGCGCACCATGGAGATCATCGACCGGCTGGAGGGGCGGGCGCGCGGCGTCTACTCGGGCGCCATCGGGTTCTTCGGGCTGGACGGCACGGCCGACCTCAACATCGTCATCCGCACCGCCGTCGCCTGCGACGGGACGCTCACGGTCGGCGCCGGCGGGGCCATCGTGCTCGGGTCGGACCCGGTGGAGGAGTACGCGGAGATGCTGCTGAAGGCCCAGGCCCCGCTGCGCGGCCTGCCCGCCTCCACGGTCTGCCGTCGACCCGGGTGCTCGTACACGTCGCCCGGGAAGAGCGCGACCGGCCCGGACGGCGCGGGGGGAACCGGCCCGCAGGGGGTGGCAGGCCCGCAGAACGCGGAGGCGACAGGCCCGGCGACCGCCACCCGCGCCGCCACGACCAGTGGCGAGGGCGCCGTCAGCGGGGGCGTCTGCCCGGTGGTGACACCAGGCCGCGCCTGAGCGCCACCGCCGTCGCCAGCGTCCGGTTCGAGCAGTTCAGCTTGGCCAGGATGTTGGCGACGTGCCGTTTGGCGCCGTGCTCGGAGATGCCCAGCCGCCGGGCGATCTGCTTGTTGCTCAGCCCTTCGGCCATCAGCGTCAACGTCTGCTGTTCGCGCGAGGTGAGCGGCGAGCCGGCCCGGTCGCCGTCCGCCGCGGCCCCTCCGTCGAGCGCGGCCGTCCCGGTCTTCGCGAACGCGGGCCGTAACTTGGCCAGCAGCCTGCGCGCCACGGGCTGCGGCACCGGCACCAGCCCGCTCTCCAGGTCCGTCAGCGTGCTCCGCAGCGTCTCGGGGGTCAGCTCGCCTTCCAGCAGGTAACCGTCGGCCGGCATCGCGGCCACCCGCTCCAGGGCCTGGTCGCAGGCCGTTCGTAACAGCAGCAGCACCCGCACCCCGTGGTCGGCGGCCGTCCGCGCCAGCTTCTCGGCCTTGTCCTGCTCGACCGGCGCGCTCACCACCAGCAACTCGGGCCGGCCGGCGTGCAACAGCTCCATGCTGTGGTCGAAGTCGCCGCTGTCGAGCACCTCGCGGAAGACGCCCAGATCCCTGAGCATGGTGGCCAGGCCGCAGCGGACCAGCTCGCTTCCCAAGGCGACCAGAGCGATCCCGTCCGGTGCGTCGATCCGTCGTGCACTGTGTCGTTGCGTGCTCATCACCACTCCGCCGTCCGACCCTGAGACGCGCCAGCCGCCTTCCCTACCCGCAAACGTCGCGGCCAATCGCTTTGTTGGATAGCGGCGCGAACCAGTTCGGACGATGATCGCGGAACGGTAGGCTGCGCGGGTGGAGCCCATAGCGCAGAGGTCGTCGCGCCTCCATGCCATGGGGGAGGACGCCGGTTCGAATCCGGCTGGGCCCCACATCCTCAGCCCGATCGCGGCGTGCCCGCGAACGGGCGATGTCGCGCCGGGCGGCGGAGAGGTCATCGGGCAGCGCCACGTTCCACAGGCGCGGGCCGGCGTTCTTCCGACCTGCTCAGCCCGTCGACCTCAAGCTCGGTTACTCAGCGAGGGTTCCCCCCGCGGTCGAGGGCGGCGACCTCGCGTACGGCCGCGGCGACGGCGCGGAAGTCCCTCTTCAGGATGGAGCCGTGGTTGCTGGGGACCTTCGCGCTGATCTTGATGTTCGGGTTGCTGGCGACCACCGCATCGACGCCGGTGCGGATCCGTTCTTGCCCATCGCCCTTGCTCCCGAAGGACGACCCCGACGCGAGCACATACCGCGTCGGGACGGTGACGTTGTCCATCACGGGGCCCAGCTCGCTCACGCGGGCGAGCCACCCGAGCTCGATGTTGATTTCCGCCATCTGCACGGCGCTCATCCGCGGGGTCAGGCCCGTCGGACGCAGCAGCGGCATGAACAAGTTCAGCCGCTTGAAAAGCTTCCGCATCCCCAGCGCCATCTCCTCGGTCATCCAGTCGTACGGCTGCGCGCCGTCAACCAGGACCGCGCCCACACAACGGTCGGGATTGCGGCTGGCCCAGTGCGCCGCGACGAACGCTCCGTAGGACCAGCCCACCACCAGCGCCCGGGGCACACCCCTGGCCGCGAGAACGGCATCGACATCCCGGATGGCGGTCTCGAAGGAATAGTCCGCCGAACGCTTCGATTTGCCGCGAGCCCGCATGTCGTAGGTGATGTGCCGCCACCCCGTCCCCAGGTCGGCGATGACCCGCCGCCAGTACCCCTGCGTGGCGAATTGGCCATTGCAGTAGACCACCGGGATACCGGGGCCGCCGGTGTCGGTCACGGCCAGCGCCGTGTCGTCGACCGGCATCATGCCGGTCCACTTCGCATGGGTCATGGTTCCTCGTCTCTGTCTTCGTTGTCTTGTGGGGTTCGTCCAGTCGTCGGAGTCGCCGGGCAGAGACCGTGGAGCACCAAGTCACCGGTGTTGGTGTGCGCGCGTCTTGGTGATCTGGGCCGTCGGCGGTGCCCAGCCCGCTTGCGCATGTTGCCGGCCATGGCGTTCACGCCGAGTCAGCCGGCGGTGCCCTCGCGGATGCCGGCCTCGCGGTTTCCGGCGTAGGTGTGGAGGCACACCTCTCCGGCCCGTACGGGGAGCCGCCGCTGCCGGTGGAGATGTCGACCGGGCCGCGCCGATGAGCGGGCCGGAGAGGGGGCCGGAGAGGGGGCCGGAGAGGGGGCCGGAGAGGGGGCCGGAGTTCAGATTCAAGATGACCGAGGCCGCGCTGGGGGCACCGACCGAGACGGTCGAGGACGTCATCTATTCCGCGGTGCCCGGCGACGACGAGACTCCGGTGACGCTGCCGCACGAGTACAAGCCAAGGGATCTTCGTGCCGGCAGCACAAGCAGCGCGTGTTCAAGGCCCCCTGCACCGCCCACTACCGCACGGGCTTGATTCAGATCATCGAGGCGCTGGAGTTCGGGTCGACGGATGTCACTTCCCGGCCGTGCCGGTTTCCCCTCTGATGGACTCCTGATAGATGTCCGCGTAGGTGCGCGAGTCCTTGATCAGGTCGTCGCAGAAGGCGGCGACGTCGTTGCCGATGAGTTCCAGGACACCCTTGCCGGCCGCGACGCCCTCCTCGAAGAAATCGAGGATCCCTGAGAGCAGGGACCCGTCAAGCAGGTCGATCGGTCCGACCTTGAAGAAGTACTTCTGAATCTCCTCGTAGACGATCTGATAGTCCGGCGGGAGCGCCTTGACCCGCGCCATGTGCGCCCGCCACTGCTTCTTGCCCTCGATGATGTCTCGGATGCCCACGTCAGCCTCCCAGCCGGCCCAATTTCCTTGCGACGTTCCTGTTCAACTGCTCGCGCCACCGGTCGCGATAGCTCCGAGCCCCTTCTCCGCCGGCCAGCGCCGCGCAGAAGCCCTCGATGTCGCCACCCAGCACCTCGTGAATGCTCTGCCCATCGGCCGCTGTCTCTTCGAGCAGCCCCAGGGCATTGTCGACAATCGGCGTCAGGTTTCGACCCGTGAAATCCGCGTAGGAAGAGAGATGACCCTTGATCTCTTCCCACGCCGCCCGGTAGTCGGCCGGCAATGCCTCGGCCCGAGTTTCGAACGCCTTCCATTCCCTGGTGAGATCGCTGCCTGTGATGGTCTCCCAGAAGTTCATCTCCCACCCTCCTTGAGCTTGTCGAGCCGTGATGTGATGTACTCCCATTTCGCCCAGAACGTCGCGAGCTCCTTGCGGCCCGCGTCGTTGAGCGCATAGAACTTGCGCGGCGGGCCCATCCCGGACGGTCGTTTCGTCACCTGGACGAGCCCGTTCTTCTCCAGTCGCAGCAGGATGGTGTAAACCGTCCCCTCGACGACGTCGGCGAAGCCGAGTTCGTGCAGCCGACGCGTGATGGCGTACCCGTAGGTCTCCTCGCTGCCGATGATTTCGAGCACGCAGCCCTCAAGCGTGCCCTTCAGCATCTCCGTCAGGTCGTCCATCGTGGGTCCTCTTCGGTCACTCTTGGTACTCTGTGCTATCGAGTACCACTATACGGTACCACCGAGTAGTGGAGTATGCCAGCAGGCGGCGAGCACAGACCGCGGAAGCGATTCGAATCATCGGCGCCGCGCTCGGTGCGGTGGTGGCACTGGTCCTACGGCGACCACTACTGGGCCCTGACCACAGGCGCCCGCTACGCCTGTCACACCATGCCCCAGAGCCCGGCCCCTTGAGCGCGCCTTCCCGCACGGGGATGATCACCACCGGAACCGGTCCACCATCTTGTCACGGAGCGGCTCGGCAAATTACGGTCAAGGCCGTTATCAGTTATAGGAGGTCGTACGTGCGCATCATGGCAATCGCAGCTCTCCTCGCCGTCTTATTTCTCCCAACTCCGGTCCAGGCCGAATCCACCACAGCACCACCCACCGGGTGTGGCTTCCACAACCTCGGCACGCTCCCGCTGACGGGTGCCACCACCGCGGGTACCGCGCTGGACGCCAGCCACCCGCAGGGCCCGCGCGTCTACTCCGTCACCTCCAGCGCGTCCGGACCGGCGCTGCTCGGCATCAGGGACGCCCGCGACGGCCACCTGATCGGCGAGCGGCCGCTCCCGCTCGCCCTCGGCTCCTGGGCCGTCACCGTCGCCCCGGACCACTCGGTGTATGTGGGCAGCTACAACGCCACCGCCGGGGCGATGGGCCGCCTCTTCCGCTACACCCCGTCGACCGACCAGGTGAGCGAGCTGGGCATCCCCATCTCGACCGAATCGTTCGTCTGGACGGTCGCCGCCTCCCCCGACGGCTCGGCCGTCTACGGCGGCACCTCGCCCACGGGCAAGCTCTTCCGCTACGACACCGCGACCGGGAAGTTCACCGACCTGGGCGTCCCGGTGGCCGGCGACCAGTTCGTCAGGGATCTGGCCGTGGGCGAGGACGGCACCGTGTACGCCGGCGTCGGCGCGCGCAGCATGAAGGTCGCGGTGCTCTCCCCGGACGGCACGGTCGAGCGGGTGATCGACCCGCCCATCGAGGGCAACGGCTACGCCTACGACGTGGATGTGTCCGGCCACTACCTCCTGGTCCGCTTCGGCACTTCCACGGGCGCCAACCCCATGGGCGTGTACGACCTGCGTGAGAGCAAGTGGACGGACGTCGTGGCGGACGTCGACAGCCTCACCGTCGGCGGCGGCAGGCTCGGCCACGACCTCTACCTGTTCCAGCACGACGAGCTCGTGAAATACGACCTCAGGACCAAGAAGATCACCAGGCTGGGCTTCACCGAATACGGCGAAGGCGCCGCCCGCCCGCTCGGCTGGCTCGGGAACGTGCTCGTCGGCACCAGCTCCACCGGCCGCATCTGGCACTTCGACCGCAAGAGCGGGCGGGGCCGGCTGCTCGACAGCACGCTGACCCTCCAGCCCGTCGCCATCCGCTCGCTGGGCACGGGCCCCGACGGCCGCGTCTACGCGGGCGGCTTCTTCACCGGCGGCCTGGCCGCCTACGACCCTGCCACCGGCGAGGCCCAGAACTGGCCGAACGTCGGCCAGAGCGAGGGCATCGTCACCCACAGGGGCAAGCTCTACCTCGGCGTCTACCCCGGCGCCCGCATCTACGAGTGGGACGGCAGCGCGCCCAGGCTCCTGCTCAACCTCGGCGGCCAGGAGCAGGACCGGCCCTTCGCGATGATCTCCGCGGGCGACTGGCTGGCGTTCGGCACCGTGCCCAAGGCCGGCACCCACGGCGGCGCGCTCGGCCTGCTCGACCCCGCCACCGGGCGCTCGGTGATCAGACGGGACATCATCCCCGGCCACAGCGTCATCGGGCTGGCCTACCGCGACGGGGTCGTCTACGGCGCCACCTCGGCCTTCGGCGGCACCAGCACGCCGGCGGGCGAGGCCGTGGCGTTCGCGTACGACATCGCCACGGACTCGCTCAAGTGGCAGTCCACCCCCGTCCCCGGCGACCTGGCGCTCGGCTCAATCGCCTTCGACGACGCGGGGCGGCTTTGGGGACTGACCCCGGACACCCTGTTCGAGCTGGACCCGGCCACCGGGCGGACCGTCAGGTCCGTCAAGCACCAGACCTATCCCTGGTCCAGCGCCACGCAGGTGTGGCTGGACACCAACCTCGTCTTCCACAAGGGCTTCCTGTGGGGCAAGGTGCAGGGCAAGGCGTACCGGATCGATCCGGGGACGATGGCGCTCGCGCTCATCGCCCGCCCGATCTCCAACCTGCTCCTCGGCCCTGACGGCCACCTCTACCTGTCACGCTTCGAGAAGTTCTACACCTACCGCGTCTGCTAGCGGGTCAGCCGGAACAGGCGCGCCCCCTCGGCGAAGTAGACGTCCCCGGACCCGTGCACCGCGAGGTGGTGCACGGGTCCCTGCCTCAGCACGGTGTGCCGCCCGGTCCGCGGGTCGAGCGAGAAGACGTCCTGACCGGCGTGCGCGCCGTACAGGAGGTGATCGCGCCGGTTGAAGGCGAGCTGCCCGCTCGAGCTCTTGCCGGCCGACAGCGTGACGCGTTCGACCACCTTGCGAGCGGCCGTGCTGACCGCGAACACCTCACCGCCCGCGATCCCCCACAACCGCCCACGGTCGTCGAACGTCAGCGCCGGGATGGCGGGCTTGCCCGGGGCGGGGACGATCTCCCACAGCAGCCGGTTCTCCTTCACCGACCACGCGAACAGCTTGGACTCCGGCTGCGTCGGCGGCGTGGCCGACTGGCCGCTGTAGATGGACGTGCCGCCGTAGAGCACGCCGTCGCGGTAGGCGAGCGAGACGATGCTCTGGTCCTTGACCACGTTGCGCTGGGAGTGCTTGAGCGTCCCGGTCCGCGGGTCCCACACGGCCAGCACGCCGCCCAGATGGCCGAGGTCCGGCATGGTGCCCGCGGCGAGATAGCGGCCCGCCGACACCAGCGCCCGCGGCCTGATCTGCTTGTCCGCCGCGAGGTCGAACAGCCGCGCCGGGTTCGCCGCGGGGCCCGGCTCGGGGCTCGGCGAGTACTCGGTGCTGTTCCACGGCAGCGCCGGGTCGTAGGCGTAGACCCTCGCCTCGGGGTAGGCGCCGATGTAGAGCTTGCCGTCGTGGGCGGTCATGTCCTCGCTCTGGGAGAACGTGTGGAACTCCGCCCTCTTGCCCGTCACCGGGTCCAGGGCGGCGAAGCCGCCGTTGAGGAAGCCACCGGCGTACATGCGGCCGTCGGGACCCTCCGCGAGCGCGGTCACGTCGATGGGCTCGCCCTTGACCGCCGTCTGCACGAACGACTTCGCGCCGGTCTGCGGGTTGTAGCGGAACATCAGCCCGCGCCAGAGCAGGCCCACGACGCTCTTGCCCGGATAGTCCGGCAGGCCCAGCTCGGCCCAGCCGATGCCGCGCGTGTTGGCCACCCGGCCCGTGATGGGCACCCCGGTCCCCGTCGTGGCCTTGGTACGGGGGTCGTAGCGGACCAGCTCACCGCCCTTGACCAGGTAGACCGCGCCCTCGTCGTCCGGGGGCGAGACGTCGAGGCCGTGCGCGGCGGCGAGCGTGTCGCTCCATCCACCGGCGGCGATGTCCCAGACGTGCAGCGGGCCAGGGCTCGCGCCACCGAAGCGGACGTAGAGGAAGCCGCCCGCGACGTTGACGTCGTAGGCCCACTGGCCCGCCGGGTCGAAACCGTCGGGCAGGGGGAGCTGCCTCGTGGCGCCCGAGGCCGCGTCGATCTCGAAGACGGCGGCGGGAGCCTCGGTGCCCGCGTAGATCTTCCCGCCGGCGTAGGAGACGCTGCGGACGTAGGCGTGGGCGGGTGAGAGCTTGCCGTAGTCGCGCACGCCGGTCGCGGGGTCGTAGGCGAACAGGCGACCGCCTGGGGAGGTGCCGCCGTAGACGGTGCCACCCTCGCCCGCGGCCACGGACCAGATGAAGTTCTCCGAGGGCACGGGCCTGCCGAGATCCTGGACACCGCCCTGGTCCGTCCAGCGGTAGAGGCGGCCGTCGCCGTACGTGCCGGCGTAGACGCCGCCGTCAGGGGAAGCGTCCACGGCCCAGGAGCCGCCGGCGCCCGGCAGGTCGTATCTGGCCACCTCGGCACCGGTGGCGGGGTCGACGGCGTTGAGGTGGGCGGGGGCGCCGGAGGAGGCGCCCCACAGGACGGTGCGGCCACCGGGGCCGGGCGCCACCACGCCGCCGATCAGCAGCACGTCCTCCAGCGGGACGCCGACATCCTCCACGCGTGGCGCCGCCGCGGCCGCCGCCGGAGCGACGGCGCCGAGCACCGCGAGAGCGCTCACCATGCTGCATGCAAGCATGCGCTTAATTAAGGTCATAACCGAAACCTAGGAAACCGTGCGCTTTCCTGTCTATACCGAATTACGGCAAAGGAACTAATCCACGCCAACGCTTCCGCTGCCGGTCCCGGGTCAGCCCGAGCAGTGCGCCCCTGCTGTGGCCGATGTCCAGCGGCGCCTCACCGATCGGATCGAAGAGCTGATCGCGGGGCGCGACACGTGCGTCGGCTCGCCGACGGCGACCGAGCCCTGCTGCCACGGCCGGCTCCTCATCCGTTTCCGGTGGATCGTCATGTCGGTCCGCGCTCACTCCGTCGCCGCCTCCTCCCACCGGCACCCCCACGCAACCCTTAGATGACACACGCTGGTGCCCGCCGGGCGCGACGAACGGACGGCACCCCACGGCATCACGCCCGCGTCATCCGCCGGCCTCACCTTCAGGTCCGGCGCCTTCGCCACTCGGGGCGCGGCGGCATCGCGGACCGTCGACAGGTCAGGCCGGCTGGGCGTGGGCGAGTGCCGAGGGCGTCCGGCAGCCGACGATCGCCGGAGCCTCGTGGACCAGTTCGTCGTCGGCCAGCGCCGCCACCATGAACAGCGCGAAGTCCGCCCGGCGGGTGAGGTTGCTCTTGAGGACCGGATCGCCGACGTGCCGGCTCCACACCGGCAGCCCCTGGCTCTCGCCCTCCTCCAGGTTGCTGCCGCGCACGACGGTCCAGCGGGTGTCGCTGGCGAACACTCTGCGGCACGCCTCCACCTGGTCGGCGAGGTCTGCGAAGCGGGCGAGCCGCGCGAGCGGGCCGAAGACCTTGAGGAACACCCGGAGCCCGAGCCCGTACACATCCTGGCCGTCTCGCGTGATGTGCCATCCGCAGGAGAACACCAGCCGCGCCCCCGGGGGCGCGTGGTCCAGCACCGCCTGGGCCGTCCCGGTCGAGTAGCCCTTGACACCCCAGGGGACCAGCACCGTCAGCACGCCGTCGCACCCGGCGACCGCACGCCTGATGACCTGGCGGTCGTCCGTCGCCCCAGGCACGACGGTGATCCGCCCCGCGAACTCCGCGAGCTTCCCGACGCTCTGCTCGCGGCACACTCCCACCACCTCGTAGCCCCGGTCCAGGGCGTGCCGGATCATGTATCGCCCGAGCTTCCCGGAAGCTCCGACGACGCAGACCCGAAACGGGCGTTCGTCCATGTCGTCTCCTTCCCGCCGCCTGCGTTCTTACAGGCGTAAGGTATAGCTCGGACGCTATCCTTACGCCCGTAAGGCAGTCAAGCCCCGGACCGTCGGAGCCGACGTCGGGGAGCATCAGGAGACCGCACATGCCGCCATCGCGCCCCGACCGGCCACGCACGCCCCGCACCGCGCTGAGCAGGGAGCGCGTCCTGCGAGCCGCCGCGCAGGTCGCCGACGAGCGGGGCGTCGCCTCGGTCACCATGCGCAAGGTGGCCGAGCATCTCGGGGTCGAGGCGATGTCGCTCTACTACCACGTGGCCGGCAAGGACGAGATCCTGGACGGGATCGTGGACCTCGTCTTCGACGAGATCGAACTGCCCCCGGGCGAGGCGGACTGGAAGACGGCCATGTTTCGGCGCGCGGCCTCGGCCCGCCGGGTCCTGTCGCGCCACACCTGGGCGCTCGGGCTGATGGAGTCCCGGCGGAACCCCGGCCCCGCGACGTTGCGCCACCACGACGCCGTGATCGGGAGCCTGCGGGCCGCGGGGTTCTCGATCGGGATGGCCGCTCACGCGTTCTCCGCCCTCGACAGCTACGTCTACGGGTTCGTCCTGCAGGAGTCGAGCCTGCCGTTCAGCACCCCGGATGAGCTCGAGGACGTGGCCGAGACGATCGGCCGGAGCATGCCCGCCGGGATGTATCCGCACCTCGCCGAGATGATGACGGACCACGCCCTGCAACCGGGGTACGCCTACGCGGAGGAGTTCGAGTTCGGGCTCGGCCTGATCCTCGACGGCCTGGAGAGGATCCTCCGGGGGCCCGGGTGACGAGGGAGCTGCTGTTCACCCGTTCGCTGATCGCTGTCCGGCCGGCAGTCACTGCCGGCCGGCTCCGAGAATTCGGCAACCGGAATGAGGATGAGCAGCAGTTGGATCGGCTCGTCGATCACCCGGTGCCGGTCACCGGCTCGGTGGATCTCGTGGAAGTAGGCGGCCACCTCCGGGTCGTCCAGCGTGCTGCGGTGCACGATCGACCGGTGGCGGACGCCCGCGCGCAGCTCGGCCAGGACCCTGTCGCGGATTGAACGACCGGCTGGCCCAGGCCGGCGACCCGGCGAAGATCGCCGACCTGGCAGCCGAACATCGTCCGGGCCCTCGCTGCCGCCGGCTCGTTCGGATGCCTCATCTGGGCACGGGTCGTCCACGGGCATTCCCGCATCTGACGCCGCCGTCGGCCACCGCACACCCACGGCCTGGCGCCGGAGCCCGGCATCGCCTCCGGCTGAGATCCGGACGTCCCAGGTGGAGCCACTCGGGTGGATCCAGCCGGCCGGGTACGACAGGTTCGCCGCTACGCAGGCCGGTCCGTCCGGTACACGTAGTGGGCGGGGCCGTCGACGGGGTTGTCGGGCTCCAGCTCGCCCTCGGCGACCCGGCACAGCCCGGCCTTCTCCAGCGCCCGCCACGAGGCGCGGTTCGCGACCGGCACCGGGACCAGCACGCAGGTGGCGTCCGGCAGTTCCTCCCACGTCCGCTCGACCACCGCGCGGATCACCGCCGGTCCGAGGCCGCGGCCCGTCTGTCCCGGATCGCCGATGAGGTAGTCGATGGTCACCGCCCCCTCGGGCACGGCGGTGACGGCGGCCAGCTCGTCGCGGTAGCCGGGGTAGTCGGCCAGACGGCATCGCTGCACCAGGCCGAGCGGGCGGCCGTCGAGGTGCACCAGCAGGTCCTCGGACGGCTCCTCGCCCCGGGCGGCGGCGCCGAAGTCGCGCGCCACCGCCTCGGCCGAGGTCTCATGGTTCCACCACCGGGCCACGTGGGGCTGCTCCAGCCACCGCCGCAGCAGCGGGAAGTCGGACGCGCCGAGCCGGCGCCAGGTGATCGTCATGTCGGCCTCCGGGCGAGGTGTCTGCGGTAGAAGCGGGCCTGCCGGTCGCGGTGGCCGCACGAGGGGTGACACCAGCGCCGCCGCGGATGGCCGCGGACGAAGAGCATCGAACAGCCCGGCCCCGGGCAGCGCCGGACCGCCACCGGCTCAGGCCCCGCCAGCAACTCGGCGCACCCGCTCGCGAGGCGGCCGAGCAGCGCGGGGGCGCCGGCGACGGTGTCGAGACGCCGCACGGCCGGCGCGGCGCCGGGTGTCCACTCCAGCCGCGGGTACGTCGGCGCCGCCGCGGCCAGGTCGTTGAGCCGCTCGACCGCCGCCCGGCCCGGCCCCCGCCCGTCGGCCGCGGCGCACAGCAGCGCCCGCACGCAGTCACGCGCCGCCCGCACCCGCTCGCCGTGCCGCCCCATGACGCCCGCGGGCGCCGTGACGCCGCCGTCGAGGGGCACCAGCGCGAACCACTCCTCGATCCGGGCGGCCGTGTCGAGGAAGTCGATCCGCCGGTCGCCGTCGCCGTAGAGCGTGTTGGCGAACTCCACCACCGGCGGCTCGGTGCCGAGGATCGGAAACGCCGTAGCTGCCATGACCCTGACGGTAACAGGACCTCTCAACCATCAGCATCCGCTTTTTCCTCGGGCCCGGCGGCGACTCCCGAGGTCTTCGGCGCGCGGCAGGGGACCCTCTACCGGGTCAGGTGCGTCATCCGCCGTACGAGGTCTCGCGCCGACTCTCGTGACCGGCGGCCGAGGCCGCACGCCGTGGAGGCTGCCCTTCGTCCGGTCGGTGAGCATGTCCCGCAGCGCCTCACGGGCGGAAGCGTAGTCATCGCGTTGCGCACTGTACTGAAGGTGAACATCCCGTCGCAGCGGACTCAGCGCGCCCGGGATGCCGCCGCCGAGCGACTGCGGCGTGCGGCAGTATGCCCGCAGTCACCGGTGTTCTGTCGCCGGGCGCTGCTATAGATGACGCCATCATCTGACATTTGACAGAGACAGGGCGTTCGATGGCATCGGTAGTGTTTCGCGATGAGACGGCGACGGGCCGGGCGTTGGAGGAGTTCTCCCTGCCCGGCCTGCCCGAGCGGATCTCGGCCCGGGAGCTGGTACGGCTGCGCGTGCGCGAGGAGGTGGCCCGCTACAACGCGGCTCCCTCCCATCATTTCCGCGGCCTGGTCAAACCGACGGACGCCGAGGTCGAGCTGAACGGCTACCGGATGCGCACCGCCCGCACGCTCGACTGGGAGCGGCAGGCCGACGCCGCCGAGGCCGCGTTCGCCCGCAACGGGTTCCTGTTGCTGGTCGGCGACCGCCAGATCGAGGACCTGGGCACCGAGATCGACCTGACCACCGACCCGGTGGTGTCGTTCGTCAAGCTCGTTCCCCTGGTCGGAGGCTGACGTGAACCTCTCCCCCCTCGCGGAGCGCCTGCTCAAACTGCTCAACGGTTCCGCGCCCGACGCCACCTACTGGCCGATCACCTCCCAGCTGACCACCGCGATGGGCGGCAGGCCCGGTGACAGCGCGGTCGTCGACCAGACCTGGCGGAATCTGGTCGCCCCAGCGCGCGAGCTCGCCGACTACCTGCTGCGTGACAACCGCCTGTCCTTCGCCGCGCTGGTGGCCGCAGGGCTGGCGGGCATGGATGCCGAGGTGAGACCGCGGTTCGCCGAAGCGCTCGGTCCCATCGCGATCGCGGAGGTGGACCTGATGCTCGGCTGGGACGTGGAGTTGCGTGCCCTGTTCACCGAGGCGGCCCGGGAACCGGCCCTCGACCAACCGCGGTCGACCGGCTTGGCCGAATGGCTCGACGGCCGGCCCGGCTACCCCGCCTTCGCCCGCGCCGTCCTGGAGCAGGCCGAGGCCCGCGTCGCGGCGATCCAGGCGGGCGAGATCCCTTACCAGGCGGACAAGGCGTTCGACTCCTGGGAGACGCGAACTCTCGGGCGTGCCGTGCGGCTCGCGCTCCACCGTGACGAGCCCTGGCTGCCCGCCTTGCTGGACCGGCTGCTGCGCGGCGTCGCGGTCGCGCCCACCCAGGCCAAGACCCTGCCCTCCCAGGCCCTGCTGTTCGAGATCGCCCGCGCGGTGGAGGACCATCCGACTCCCGAGGCGATCTCCTCGCTGCGCGCCGCCCGCCAGGTCACCCGGCACGCCGGGGTGCCCAAGCAGCTCGACCGGATGTTCAAGCGCATCGAGCCCGCGCTGGCCGAGCGGCTGGAGGTCGCGTTCCGCCTGCCGGATGGACGGGTACGGCAGGCGTTCGGTGAGCACACGGCTGTGATCTCGATCGAGGGTGGGGGCGAGCTGTCGTGGTGGCACGGCGACAAGAAGCTCACATCCGTCCCGGCGGCCGTCAGGCGGGAGCATCCCGACGAGGTGAAGCGGCTGCGCGAGCAGGTCAAGCTGGTCCAGCAGCAGCAGGTGACCCTGGCCAGGGCTCTGGAGGCGGGCTACACCGCGGAGAAGGCGCCGCCGTACCGGCAGTTGGAGGGTCACCCGATCACCGAGCGGCTGATCTGGGAGTTCGAGGTCTCCCCCGGCGTGTGGCGCAGCGAGCTGGGGCTGAACGTGCCGGACGTGCCGGTGCGGCCGTGGCATCCGGCCCGCGCGTCGGTGGAGGAGGTTCGGGCCTGGCGCGAGGTCGTGCAGGACAAGGAGCTGCGCCAGCCGTACAAGCAGGCTTTCCGCGAGGTCTACCTGCTCACGCCCGCCGAGGAGGAGACAGGCGACCATTCGCGGCGGTTCGCCGGTCATGTGGTGGACTACCGCAGGCTCCGCGCGCTGTTCAAGGCACGGGGCTGGAAATCGAACTACCTCGGGCCGTGGGACGGCGGCTTCGACAACGGCGACGCGCGGCGGCTGCTGGCCGGCGGGCAGTGGCGGGCGACGCTGGAACACGGCCTCTACGACGAGGGCTACGCGCTCACCGAGCAGGTCCTCTTCCACCGGCTGGTCGGGGGCAGGTGGCACCTGGCGCCGCTGGCCGAGGTCCCCACGCTGGTGTTCAGCGAGGCGATGCGGGATGTGGACCTGTTCGTGGGAGTCTGTTCGATCACGACCGATCCGCAGTGGGCCGCAAGCGGGCCGGACGCGCTGCAGACCTACTGGCGGACCGGCTCGTTCGCTGCGCTTGCGCCGTCCGCCGAGGTACGCCGGGACGTGTTGTCCCGGTTGCTGCCGCGCCTGGCCATCTCCGACCGTTGCACGTTGACCGACCGCTTCCTGGTGGTCCGCGGCGATCTGCGCACCTACAAGATCCACCTGGGGTCGGCGAACATCCTGATGGAGCCCAACGACGCCTACCTGTGCATCGTCGCCGGTCGCGACCCCCGGGCCGGGCTGTTCCTGCCCTTCGAGGAGGACGGCCGGTTGGCGCTCATCTTGTCCAAGGCCTTCCTGCTGGCCAACGACACCACCATCACCGACCCGTCCATCACCCGCCAACTCCAGGCCTGATCGACGCCAGGGGGCGGGCACACTCGTGCCCGCCCCCTGCGGCGCCGGTTACGACCCTGGAACGATCACTCGCGAAACTTCCTGTGACCTGCGGAAATGTCACCGCACAGGCAGACCGGTCACTGCGCGCCCGATGATCAGCCGCTGGATCTCCGAGGTGCCCTCGAAGATGGTGTAGATCTTGGCGTCGCGGTGGAAGCGTTCGACCGGGTGCTCGCGCGTGTACCCCGCCCCGCCCAGGATCTGGATCGCCTGCTCCGTCACCCAGACCGCCGTCTCGCCCGCCACCAGCTTCGACATCGAGCCCTCCGCCTGTTCGAAGCGCTTGCCGGTGCGGGCCATCCAGGCGGCGCGCCAGGTGAGCAGGCGGGCCATGTCGACCCTGGTGGCCATCTCGGCCAGCAGGAACGCGATCGCCTGGTTCTCACCGATCTTGCGGCCGAACTGCTCGCGTTCGCGGGCGTAGTCGCGGGCGTACTCGAAGGCGGCGCGGGCGATGCCGACGGCCATGGCGGCGACGGCGGGGCGGGTGGTCTCGAAGGTGCGCAGGGCGGCCTGCTCGCCGGCGCGCTCGCCCTTGCGGACGCGGGCGAGGCGGGCCTCCAGTTTCTCCTTGCCGCCCAGCAGGCAGGAGCCGGGGACGCGGACGTCGTCGAGGACGACCTCGGCCGTGTGGGAGGCGCGGATGCCGTGCTTCCTGAACTTCTGCCCCATGGACAGGCCCGGTGTGCCGGGCGGGATGACGAACGTCGCCTGGCCGCGGGTGCCGAGGTCGGGGTCGACGGAGGCGACGACCACGTGGACGTTGGCGATGCCGCCGTTGGTGGCCCAGGTCTTGACGCCGTTGAGCACCCAGTCGCCGCCGTCGGGGACGGCTCGGGTGCGGATGGAGCCGACGTCGGAGCCGGCGTCGGGTTCGGAGACGCAGAACGCGCCGAGCTTGACGTCGGCGGCGGTGCCGAACATCTGGGGCAGCCACTCCCCCACCTGCTCGGGCGTGCCGCCTGCCGACACCGCGGCGGCGGCCAGGCCGGTGCCGACGATGGACAGGCCGATGCCGGCGTCGCCCCAGAAGATCTCCTCGAACGCCACGGGCAGCGCCAGCCCGCTCTCCTCGAACCACTGGGTGGCGAAGAAGTCGAGCGAGTACAGCCCGATCCTTGCGGCTTCCTGGATGACGGGCCAGGGGGTCGCCTCGCGCTCGTCCCACTCGGCCCCCGCGGGGCGGATCACGTCACGGGCGAAGGTGTGCACCCAGTCGCGCACCTCGGCCACATCGTCGCTGGGCTCCAGACCGAAACCGCCGCTCATGCGCCACTCCCCTCACCGTGCCTCCGGGCGAGACAAACCCTACCCATCAGTAGGTACGGGGCCAAGGTCAGCTTCGGGCCGCGTGCCGTTCGAGGAAGGTGTAGACGTCGGCCTCGTCCACGCCGGGGAACGAGCCGGGCGGCAGCGCGGCCAGGACGTGGGAGTTGGCGCGGGCCGACGGCCAGGCGTAGCCCTCCCAGCGTTCGGCCAGCTCGGTGGGCGGGCGGCGGCAGCAGTCGCCGGTGGGGCAGTGGGACTTGGTGCGGTTGGTCGTCTCGCGGCCCCGGAACCAGCGCGACTCCCTGTACGGCACGCCGAGCGTGATGGCGAAGTCGCGCTCGCGTGACGGGTCGACGTGGGCGACGCAGAAGTAGGTGCCGGTGGGCGAGTCGGAGTACTGGTAGAAGACGGAGAACCGGTCGGGCGAGAGGAACACCTGCCGTCCCGACCACTGCAGGCACATCCGCTGCCCCTCGATGGCGCCCTGCTCGTCGGCGGGGAAGACGATGCCGTCGTTCTCGTACGCCTTGTAGATGGTGCCGCCGGCGTCGTTGCGGACGAAGTGGCAGACCAGGCCGAGATGGTGGGTGGCGAGGTTGGTGAAGCGGTGGGCGGCCATCTCGTAGGAGACGGCGAACACGTCGCGCAGGTCCTCCACCGACAGCGCGCGATCGGCCTTGGCCTCCTTCAGGAAGAGGGCGGCGGCCCGCTCCGGAACGAGGACGGCGGCGGCGAAGTAGTTGGCCTCGGTGCGCTGACGCAGGAAGTCGGCGAAGTCGCGCGGCTTGCCGTGGCCGAGCGCGAGGTGGCCGAGGGTCTGCAGGAGGATCGTGCGCGGGGTGTGCATGCCGAGCTGTTCGTGCTTGACGTAGATGCGGCGGTTGCGCAGGTCGGTGATGGAACGCACCGAGCGGGGCAGGTCCTGGGCGGTGTGCACCGTGTAGCCGAAGTGGGTGACGAGCGCCTGGACCGTGCTCTGCGACAGGGCCCCGGTGCGGTAGCCGACGGCGGCCAGTGACTCGGCGGCGGCCTTCTCGATGTCGGGGAAGTAGTTGCCCAGCTCGCGCTGCCGGCGGCGCAGCTCGGCGTTGGCGGCCCTGGCCTCCTCCGGGGTCGCGGTGCCCCGGGCCTGGCGGGCGCGCAGCTCGCCGTACAGGCCGAGGATGTGTTCGAGCACGTCGTTGGGCACGCGCGCGGAGACCTTGAGTCGGGGCAGGCCGAGCGAGGCGTAGAGAGGGTCGCGCTGGGCCTCCTCGAGGGCGATCTCGAGCTGGGCGCGCCGGTTGGGCGGCTGGCGGCGCAGCAGCTCCTCGACGGGCACGCCGAGGGCGGTGGCGAGCGACTTGAGCAGCGACAGCTTGGGCTCGCGCTTGCCGTTCTCCAGCAGGGAGAGCTGGCTGGGGGCCCGGTCGACGCGGGCGCCCAGGTCGGAGAGGGTCAGGCCGCGCTGTTTGCGCAGGTGGCGCAGGCGCTGTCCGAACGCGATGAGGTCGAGCTCCTGCGTCAAAGACAGCGGTTCTTCACCCAACAAGGACGCCATGCCGCAATCTTAGACAGAAATTCTGCCCATCTTCTAGAGCGTCGGCGCAGCCACGCCATGCTCTCGATCGGATTGGTCTAGTCCAACAGGAAAACTCGCGATTTCTTCTCCATCTAATACCCGCAGGTATTCACCTCTGCAGAATTTTCACACTTCTTCTCGCCACAGATGCTACTGATCATGCGCCGTACGGGCACACACTCGAGACGGGCCCCAGGGGACGACAAAGGAGTGAAATCATGAACGATCGCCTCAAGGGAGCTGCTGAGCAGCTGCGGGACGAATGGGAGAACGACCCTCGCTGGGACGGCGTCGAGCGCACCTACAGCGCCGAGGACGTGGTCAGACTGCGGGGCAGCGTCCAGGAGGAGCACACGCTCGCCCGGCTCGGCGCCGAGCGGCTGTGGCGGCTGCTGCACACCGAGGACTACGTGCACGCCCTCGGCGCGCTCACCGGCAACCAGGCCGTCCAGCAGGTGAAGGCCGGCCTCCAGGCGATCTACCTGTCCGGCTGGCAGGTGGCCGCGGACGCCAACCTGGGCGGCCACACCTACCCCGACCAGAGCCTGTACCCGGCCAACTCCGTGCCGGCCGTCGTGCGCCGCATCAACAACGCGCTGCTGCGCGCCGACCAGATCAGCTGGTCGGAGGGGGAGCCCCGGGAGTGGCTGGCGCCCATCGTGGCCGACGCCGAGGCGGGCTTCGGCGGCGTGCTCAACGCCTACGAGCTGATGAAGGGCATGATCGCCGCCGGCGCGGCGGGCGTCCACTGGGAGGACCAGCTCGCCTCCGAGAAGAAGTGCGGCCACCTCGGCGGCAAGGTGCTCATCCCGACCGGGCAGCACATCAAGACGCTGAACGCAGCCCGCCTGGCCGCCGACGTGGCCGGAGTCCCGTCCCTGATCATCGCGCGGACCGACGCCCAGGCCGCGACGCTCCTGACCAGCGACGTGGACCCCCGCGACCAGCGCTTCACCACCGGCGAGCGCACCGCCGAGGGCTTCTACCGGGTCCGCAACGGCATCGAGGCGTGCATCGCGCGCGGCCTGGCCTACGCGCCGCACTCCGACCTGCTGTGGATGGAGACCGGCACGCCCGACCTCGACGTGGCCAGGGAGTTCGCCGAGGCGATCAAGGCCGAGTACCCGGACCAGATGCTCGCCTACAACTGCTCGCCGTCGTTCAACTGGAAGAAGCACCTCGACGACTCCACGATCGCCAAGTTCCAGAAGGAGCTGGGCCACATGGGGTACAAGTTCCAGTTCATCACGCTGGCCGGCTTCCACTCGCTGAACTACTCGATGTTCGACCTGGCCCAGGGCTACGCCAACAGCGGCATGACCGCCTACGTGGACCTGCAGGAGGCCGAGTTCGCGGCCGAGACGCGCGGCTACACCGCCACCCGCCACCAGCGCGAGGTCGGCACCGGCTACTTCGACCTGATCAGCACCGCCGTCGCGCCCGACTCCTCGACGACCGCGCTCAAGGGCTCCACCGAAGAGGAGCAGTTCACGCACTGACCCACCGGACAACCCCTCGACTCGCCGGCCACCTCCAGGGCATGGGACGGTTCCCCGGCGACCAGGGCCGCGCCAGCCACTCCCCCCGGCCTGGCGCGGCCCTTTCCCATGCGCGCGCCCGTGCAACAGTTTCCCGGCCAGGTCCCTCTGGGAGGTGACGGAAACGACGAAGGGCGAAAAGCACGTGGAACCAGACTCCCGTTTCGCGGAGTTCGTCGCCGACCGCGGCGACGCGCTGCTGCGCTACGGATACGTGCTCGCCGGGAACCCGCACGACGCCGCCGACCTCGTCCAGGAGGCGCTGGTCAAGCTGCGCGCCGCCTGGCCGCGGCTGCGGTCCAAGGACAACCCGGAGAGCTACGCGCGCACCACCATGGCCCGGCTGCACATCGCCACCTGGCGGCTGCGGCGGCGCGAGCACCTCGCCTGGGCGCTGCCCGAGGGCGAGCACCACGACGCGCTGCCGGCCGGCGACGAGCGCGACCTGTGGCAGGCGCTCGCCGGTCTGCCGCGCCGCCAGCGGGCGGTCGTCGTGCTGCGCTACTACGAGCAGCTCACCGACTCCGAGATCGCGGCCGTGCTCGGCATCTCGCGGGGCACCGTGCGCAGCCAGGTCTCCCGGGCGCTCGACAAGCTCCGCGCCGCCCTGCCGCCGCCGGGCGAGCCCGTACCCGACCGACAGCTGCACCCCCACGCCGGACGAGGAGAGGCGCGATGAACGACCTGGAGAACAGGCTGAGCAGGACCCTGGCCGGCGCGGCAGGGCGGGCGCCGCACGCGCCCGGCACGCTGGCCCGCGCCGTCGAGGCCCGCTACCGCAGGCGCAGGCAGCGCGGCCGGGCGCTGCTCGCAGCGGCGGCCGTGGTGGTGCTGGCCGGGGGCACGTCGTACGCGCTGCGCGGCGAGGACATCCGGGCCGTGCCCGCCACCCCCCCGACCGCGACGTCCGACCAGGTCAGGCTCACGGCGCTGCCCGAGCCGATCGAGCAGGTGTGGCCGGCGGCGGTGCGCAAGATCCCGGCGAAACTGCCCGACGGGCGCCCCTTCCGGCCGCTCGCCTTCATCGACGAGCGGACGCTGCTCGTGACGACGCAGCAACGTTTCGAGGTGGCCGACACGGTCCACGCCTACGACCTCGACGGCGGCGAGCTGCGCAAGATCGCGGACGTGCCGAGGCCCGAGGGCACCGTGCTCTTCGCCTCCGGCTTCACGATCGGCGCGGACCAGGTGGTCTGGTGGACCAAGCTGGACGACGGCCGGGCCCAGATCTGGTCCGCGCCGCTCGCGGGGGGCGAGGCGCGGACCGTGACGACCCACCAGGTGGACGGCGGCGGCCACGAGAACGGCCTCGACGGCCTGGCCGTGACCGGCGACCGGGTCGTCTTCTCGATCAACGAAGGCGGGGTGTTCGCCGTCCCCCTCGGGGGCGGGACGGTGCAGCCCGTCGAAGGCGGCGCCGGCCTGCACCTGCTGTCCTGGCCGTGGGCCGGCACGGTGGGAATGCGCGGCCCGGAGGAGCCGATGTTCGGCACGATCCGCAACCTGGAGACGGACGAGACCCGCACCGCGCTGGTCCGGGCCGGTGAGAAGGAGATCATCTGCGGCCTGACCGTCTGCCTCGGCTGGACCGCGGACGGCACCACCTTCCAGCGGCTGCGGGACGGCTCGCGGGAGACGGCGACGCCGTGCGAGCCGTCACGGTTCGCGCCCGGCCGATTCTGCACCACGGCGGTGGCGGCGGACCGGCACCCGCTCGGCGTCGCGCTGTACGACACGACGACGGGCAAGTCGGGCGATCTGGGCATCCGGCCGAAGGACGGCTCCGCGGCGACGACCGCGAAGTCCGGCGACCCCGGCATCCAGCCGGGGCTCACCATGATCGAGACACCCCACGTCGAGGGCGACCAGCCGCTGCTGTCCTACACCGTCGGCGACACCCGCTACGTCGTCGACCTCAGGAAGATCGGCTGACGTCCGCCCCGAGCGCGGCGGTCTCCTCGGCCTCGATCTGGGCGTTCCACGCCTTCTTGACCGCCCGCCACGCCTCGTCGTCCACGCCGGAGCGCCAGTAGCCGGAGATGGACAGCCGCTCCAGCGGCACCCGCCGCTCGACGCGCAGGTGGTGGCGGAGCCGGCGGACGAACCCGGCCTCGCCGTGCACGAACGCGTGCACGGCGCCCTCGGGGAAGTCCAGCCGGCACACCGCCTCCACCAGCGCCTCGCCGACCGGGCGGCCGTCGCGGTGCAGCCACGCCACCCGCACGTCGCCCATCGAGTCGAGCTTCTGCTCGTCGGCCGGCCCGTCCACCTCGATCAGCACGTGGGCGAGCACGCCGGCGGGCAGCGCCTCCACCGACGCCGCAATGGCGGGCAGGGCGCTCTCGTCGCCCACCAGGAGATGCCAGCCGGCGTCGGGGCTCGGCGCGTAGCCGCCGCCCGGGCCGAGCATCAGCAGCTCATCACCCGGCTCGGCGCGCGCCGCCCACGGCCCGGCCAGGCCCTTGTCGCCGTGGTGCACGAAGTCGATCGTCAGCTCCCGCGTCTCGGCGTCCCACGCGCGCACCGTGTAGGTGCGCAGCCGGGGCCACGCCTCGCGCGGCATGGTGGCCCGCACGTTCGCGACGCTGAACGGCACCGGGTAGTCGACGCCCTCGTGCGGGAACACCAGTTTCACGTAGTGGTCGGTGCATCCCGACAGCGCGAAGTCACGCAGGCCGTCACCGCCGACCACGACACGGATCATGTGCGGCGTGAGCCGCTCGGTGCGCACGACGACACCGCGGTGGTGGTCTACCGGCTTGGCTGGCATGGGCGGCTCCTCCGCGCGGATAAAAGTTAGGCATACCTAACCTATACCCGAAGGACACGTTCATGCGGCGGCGGTCTCGCCGGAGGCCCGGAAGGCGGCCACCGCGTCGAGGAAGCCCGCCATGTGCCGGAAGGCGTGACGCGCCTCGGGCAGCACGTCGGCCAGGAGCGGGAAGACGTGCGGCATGCGCGGCCACTCCTCGTACGTCACCGGCACCCCCGCCTCGCGCGCCCTGACCGCGACCCGGCGCGCCTCGTCGCGCAGCACCTCCGTGGACCCGGTCACGATCATCATCGGCGGCAGCCCGGCGAAGTCGCCCAGCACCGGCGAGACCAGCGGGTCACGCGGGTCCAGGCCGGAGGTCCAGCGGCGGGCCAGCCAGCGGATCCGGCCGGCCGACAGCATGGGGTCCTGCCAGCGGTTGGCCCGGCGCGGGAAGTCGGTCAGGTCGGCCCACGGCGACAGGCAGATCGCCGCACCCGGCAGCGGGGCGCCCCGGTCGCGCAGGGCGAGCAGCGTGGCGAGCGTCAGGTGGCCGCCCGCCGAGTCGCCGGCCAGGATGACGTCGCCGGCGGCGTGTCCCCGCTCCAGCAGGCACCGGTAGGCGTCGAGCGCGTCGGCCAGCGAGTCGGCCAGCTTGTGCACCGGCCCCTGCCGGTAGTCGAGCGCCAGCACGGGCCGCCGGGCCGCCGCCGACAGCCGCCAGGTGATCGACCGGTGCGTGCCCGGCGAGCAGGCGAAGTAGCCGCCACCGTGGAAGTACAGGAGCACCTTGCCCTCGTCCAGGTCGCCGCCCTCGGCGGAACGCACCCACTCGCCGCCGCAGGCGGAGAAGTCCGTGGGGGTGATGGTGACGTGTTCGGGCGGGCGGAGCGGCACCCACCGGGTCAGCTCGCCGATGCGGGCCGCGCAGTCGAGGGCCAGGCCGTGGCGCATGAGCAGGCTGGCCGCCGGCTTGAACGTGCCGCGCATCAGCCCGGTGAGCGCTCGGGCCTGCCAGCTGAGGGGGTAGTCCGGAGCGACGTCCCTGTCGATGTGCATGTCCTGTCCTCCAATGGATCTCCTTCCCCGTGGAACACCGATCTACCAGCGAGTAAGAAACTCATCCCTTACCGGGATATTTCGCCCTCATATCGGGCGGTCCGGCGGCCGGAAATCCTGTTGCGCGCGCCGGCCGCTCCGGCGCATAATCCAGCGCTCCCATCGGCCGACCCGCGCACGGGTCCGGGCACGGTACGTCACCGCGCCCTCACTCTCTGGAGGTGTCAGACCATCCCCCTGTACGCCCGGCTCGTCCGGTACGGTTTCCGCAAGCACGCCACCTACGTCTGGGCCGCGCTGGCCGGCGCCTTCACCAACAGCGTGTTCGGCGTGCTGCGCGCCTACGTGCTCATCGCCCTGTGGCAGGCCCGGCCCGGCCTGGCCGGCTACGACGTCGTCGACGCCGTCACCTTCTGCTTCATCACGCAGGCGTTCATCGGCCCCCTGCAGTTGTTCGGCGGCGGGCTGGGCGTCGCCGAGCGCATCCGCAGCGGCGACATCGCGCTCGACCTGGTCCGTCCAGCCTCGCTTCAGGCGTGGACGATGGCCGAGGACCTGGGCCGGGCCGGCTATCTGGGCCTGGTGCGCGGCATCCCGCCGATGCTGCTCGGCGCCGCGGTGTTCGGCATCGTGTCGCCGGCGGGCCCGGCACACTGGGCGGCGTTCCTGGCGTCGTTCGCCGCCGCGTGGGCCATCAGCTTCGCCTGGCGCTATCTCGTCGCCCTGTCCGTCTGCTGGCTGGTCGACGACAGGGGCGCCAACGCCTTCTCCTTCGTTCTGAGCACGCTGTGCAGCGGCATGATGTTCCCCCTCGCCCTGGTTCCCGGCCGGCTGGGCGAGGTGGTCAGGGCCATGCCGTTCGCGGCCATGGTGCAGGCGCCCGCCGACGTCTACCTCGGCAAGGCCGACATCCCCCGGACGCTCGCCGTGCAGGTGTGCTGGGCCGTCGTGCTGCTCGCGCTGGGCGCGCTCGGCACCCGGGCGATCCGCCGCAAGGTGGTGATCCAGGGTGGTTAGCACCTACCTCGTGCTGGTGTGGACCTGGACCCGCGCCGCGATGGCCTACCGCGCGTCGTTCGCGCTCATGGTGGCGCTCGGGTCGGTGATCGCCGCCACCGACGTGGCCGTCATCCTCGTCATCTTCGCCAACACCACCAGCCTCGCCGGGTTCGACCGCGACGAGGTCCTCTTCCTCTACGGTGCCGCCGGCATGGCGTTCACGCTGTGCGACATGTTCGTCAGCAACCTCGACCGGGTCAGCCAGCACATCAAGGCCGGCACGTTGGACGCGATGCTGATCCGGCCGGTCAGCCCGTGGATCCAGCTCGCCACCGACCGTTTCACGCCCACCCGGATCGGCCGGGTGCTGCAGGCCGCCATCGTGCTCGGCTACGCGCTGACCGTGCTCGACCTCGACCCGGCGCGGCTCTGGATGGTCCCGGTCATGGTCGTCACGGGCATCGTCATCTTCGCCTCGCTGTGGACGCTGGGGGCGGCGGCGCAGTTCGTGCTCACCGACGCGCCGGAGGTGACCAACGCCTTCACCTACGGCAGCGGTCAGCTCACCCAGTATCCGTTCAGCGCCTACGGGCGCGACCTGGTGCGCGGGGTCACCTACGTGCTGCCGCTGGCGTTCGTCAACTGGCAGCCCGGCCTGTACGTGCTCGGCCGGGCCGACCCGTTCGGCACGCCCGCCTTCATGCGGTTCCTCGGCCCGGCCGCGGCCGTCATCCTCGCCCTGCTCGCCGGTCTCGCCTGGCGGCAGGGCCTGCGGCACTACCGATCCACGGGGAGTTAACATG
Organism: Nonomuraea muscovyensis; assembly: GCF_014207745.1. Taxonomy (NCBI): domain Bacteria; kingdom Bacillati; phylum Actinomycetota; class Actinomycetes; order Streptosporangiales; family Streptosporangiaceae; genus Nonomuraea; species Nonomuraea muscovyensis. The sequence continues at coordinate 56,676 of NZ_JACHJB010000005.1, read as the reverse complement.
ATCGAACTCGACCGGGCCGGCCGCTCCTTCAAGGTCCGCCGCGAGGTCGTGCACGCCGTGCGCGACCTGTCGTTCGGCATCGCGGCCGGGGAGTTCGTCGGCTACCTCGGCCCCAACGGCGCCGGCAAGTCCACCACGATCAAGATGCTCTGCGGCATCCTCACCCCCACCTCCGGCACCGTGCGGGTTGCCGGGCTCGACCCCTCGCGGCGGCGCACGGCGCTGGCCCGGCGGGTCGGCGTGGTGTTCGGCCAGCGGACCACGCTGTGGTGGGACCTGCCGCTGCGCGACAGCTTCGAGCTGATCCGACTCCTTTACAAAGTAGATCGCAAGATCTACCAGGAACGGCTGGCCGAGCTGACCGAGACCCTCGACCTGGGCGCGTTCGCCCGGACGCCGGTGCGCCAGCTCAGCCTGGGCCAGCGGATGCGCGGCGACCTGGCCGCCGCGCTGCTGCACGCGCCCGACGTGCTGGTGCTGGACGAGCCGACGATCGGGCTGGACGTGGTGAGCAAGGCGGGCATCCGCGACTTCCTGCGGCGGCTCAACGCCGAACAGGGCACCACCGTGCTGCTGACCACGCACGACCTGGGCGACATCGAGCGGCTGTGCCGCCGGGTCATGCTCATCGACCACGGGCGACTGGCCTTCGACGGCACCCTGGAGGAGTTGATGGCGACCGCCCCCGGCGAGGAGACGATCGAGGACGTGGTCACCCGGCTCTACACGGGCGGGGCTCCGCCGGAGCGGGCTCCCCAGCGGTAGCCGTTCAGTAGTAGCCGCCCTGTCGGCTCTCCTCGAAGTCCTCGTCCTCGTAGTCGTCGTCGCGGCGCGCCCAGCGCGACGGCATGAGGACGGGGATGAACAGGGCCACCCCGAGCAGGGCGTAGACACCGGAGGTCAGCAGCGTCTTGGCGCCGGCTCCGGCGTCCCTGACGATCTGGTGCATCGACGGCTCGGCGGGGACGAAGGACAGCGCGCGGTTCATGTCGAGCGCGTACACGACCGTCCAGGCCAGCAGTGCCATCGACGGCACGAACGTCGCCAGCGGCGAGACGCGGCCGGCCGTCACCAGGCCGGTGACGAGGCCCACGACCGCCATCGCGCCGAGCGCGATCCACAGCGACTGCCCGGCCGGGGCCTGCGTGTTGGTCATGGCCTGCTGGACGGCCCATCCGGCGCCCACCAGCACGGCCGCCGTCACCACCAGCCCGAGGAGGAGCCCACCTAGATGCCGCAACGTTCTCACCTCATGTCGACGCGGTCGGGACGAACCCTAGCGACATTCGGTGCGAAACGACCAGGAATTGATCAACCCTTCGCAGCGGCCGGGTCCTGTGCCCGTCACGGAAGAACGTTCCAACCCCGAGACGAGCTCGTCCGCTGCCCCCGGGCTCGGAAGTCGCCGTGGAAGGCGGGGGCGGTCCGTGAGACCATGGGCCCGCATGCGTGCCCGCCTCCCCCTCAGGCTCGCGCGGACGGCCGCCTTCGCCGCCGTCTGCGTGACTCTGGCGACGCTCGCGCACGCGACCGGCGGCGGGTCGCTCCCCTCCCCCGGGCAGGTGGCGCTCGGCCTGGCCGCAGTGTTCGCGGCGACCCTGGCGCTGTCCGGCCGCGAACGCGGGAGCGCGACGATCAACGGTGTGCTGGTGGCGGCGCAGGCCGGCCTGCACGAGCTGTTCGGCAGCGCCGACGGCAGCGCCTACGTGGCCCCGCACACCACCGGAACGGCCACGCTGCCCGGCACCGGCCTGGCCGTGCTGCCCGGAGCCTCCGGTCCGGTCGTGCTGCCCGGCCACGCGGCGGGCGGGCTGGGCAGTCAGGCCGGCATGCTGCTCGCCCACCTGGCCGCCACGCTCGTCACCGGCTGGTGGCTGGCGCGCGGTGAGGCCGCGCTCTGGGCGCTGCTGCGCCGCCTCGGCAGCCACCTCCACCACCGTCTCGAGCGCCGCCTCACCCCGCTGCGCCCGCCCTCCCTCATGCAGGTGCGGGTGGCGCCCGTCGTGCGTACCCGGCCGGTCCCCGTGGCGCCGGCCCTGCTCCACTCCGCCGCCCGGCGAGGTCCTCCACATCCGGCCTGACCAGCCGGCACCCCTTTCCCCCGTACGTTCCATCCTCACGTGGAGATCTCGTCATGCCCTTCATCCGTCATGCCCGCACCGGGCGCGCCGCGCGCCGCGCCGTCACGGTCCTCGCCGCCGCCACCGCCGTCGCCGCCGGGCTCGCCCTGCCCGCGCTCGCCCACGTCACCGTCAACCCGGGCACCGCCGAGCAGGGCGGCTTCACCAAGGTCGCCTTCCGCGTCCCGAACGAACGCGACGACGCCTCCACCGTCAAGGTCGAGGTGTCCTTCCCCACGGACCACCCGCTGGCCTTCGTGTCGGTCAAGCCGGTGCCGGGGTGGAGCGTCAAGGTCACCGAGGCCAAGCTGCCCACGCCGGTCAAGACCGAGTACGGCGAGCTGACCGAGGCCGTCTCCAAGGTCGTCTGGTCGGGCGGCTCGATCGGCAAGGGCGAGTTCCAGGAGTTCGAGGTGTCCATGGGGCGCCTGCCCGAGGGCGTGGACCAGCTCGTGTTCCCGACCAAGCAGACGTACTCCAAGGGCGAGGTCGTGGACTGGTCCGAGGCGCCCAAGGCCGACGGCGGCGAACCCGAACGGCCGGCCCCGGTGCTCAGGCTCACCCCGGCCGCCGGCGACGCCACCGCCGCGCCCGCCTCTCCTGCCGCCTCTTCGGGCGGCGCCACGGGAGCGCCCGAAGTGGCCCCGGTCGCCGGCGCGTCCTCGGCGCCGGCCGACGGGACCGCGCGGCTGCTGGGCGGCGCCGGCCTGGCGGTGGGCGTCATCGGCGTCGTCGTGGCCGTGCTCGCGCTGCGCCGCCGCCCCTCCTGAAGACGCCCCCTGACGAGGCTGCCTGACGACACCGTCTGACGACACCGCCCGAAGACACCTGAATACGCCGCGCGAAGACGGCCGCCTGATCCGGCCCGGCAGGTTCGCCGGACCGGGCTGGTCGTCCCGTACGCCGGGAAGCCCGCTATTTTGTCCACGTACGCGAGGAAAGGCGGGCGAGGTGTCGGCGGAGACAGCGGACGAGCGGCTGGCGCGGCTCAAGAAGGAGTTCGCGTCGATCGACGGTGACGGCGACGGGTTCGTCACCGAGGCGGAGTTCCGGGCGCACTTCCCGGAGCTGCCCGCCGGGGCGCTCGGCGCCCTGGAGGACAGCGCGGACGCCGACGGCGACGGACGGTTCTCGCTGGAGGAGTTCGTCCGCATCATGCCGTAGCACGGTTCACGGCGGAGGCCACCTCGTCGAGGCCTCCGCCGTGAACCGGGTCTGAGTCACTTCTTGAAAGCGTCCTTGACCTTCTTGCCGGCGTCCTTGACCTTCTCGCCGGCCTGCTTGAGAGTGCTCTCGGTCTGGTCGGCGCGGCCCTCGGCCCGCAGTTCCTCGTCACCGGTGACCTCTCCGATGTTCTCCTTCGCACGGCCCTTGAGTTCTTCGGCCTTGTTGGAGAACTTGTCCTCGGTTCCCATGTGCCCGCCTTTCTCCTCGGCTGCGGAGACCCCTCCCCTATCCGGGGAACGGGACGGGAAACGCCTGTGAGGCTCCCCACAGCACTCGTAGCTGGGCGTTTCTTGGGCATGTGGAGCTGTGCGTCCGTTATGTCGCATATGCGGGCGCGGGCCGGGGAGCCGCGCGGGGGTCGGCTCTCCGGCCCCTGCGGGGACGCGCACGGCGAGCTCTACGACGTGATGTCCTTGCCGGTGAAGCGGGCCCAGGCGATCGACCCGAACAGCACCGTGTACGCGCCGAACACCAGCAGCCCCTCCCCCAGGGCGGCCGTGTCGACGGGGCTGCGCAACACCCCGTCGAAGCCGTTCCACCACGTCGGCAGCAGGTAGTCGGCCAGGCCGTCGAGCTGCGGGATGGCCCGCAGCACCTGCGAGACGACCACGACGACCACGGTGCCCGCGATCGCGCCGATCGACACCTCCGTGAACGTCGAGAACGCCAGCGCCACCGCCGCCAGCGCGGCCATCCCGGCGCCGACGTACCCGACGCTGATGAGGATGCGCAGCAGCCCGTCGGCGACCGGCACCGTCGTGCCGGACAGCAGCGTCACCGGCCCGACCGGGAAGAGCGCCAGCCCGGTCACCAGCGCGGCCAGCGCGACGACCGCGGTCACCGCGAGGCCGTACACGACGGCGTTGAGGTACTTGACCGCCAGCAGCCTGGTGCGGCCCGCCGGCGCGGCGAGCAGGTAGCGCAGCGTCCCCGCCCCCGCCTCCCCCGCGATCGAGTCGCCCGCCACCACGCTCACCGCGACCGGCATCAGCAACGTGACCAGGAACGACAGCGACGCGAACGTCAGCATGAGGCTGTTGCCCGCGGCGGCGGCGATGATCCCGCCCATCCCGTCCTCGTCGCCGGCGGACACGAGGCGCAGTGTGACGCCGAGCAGGATCGGCACGCTGGCCAGGACCGCCAGCATCACCAGGTTGCGCGGCCGCCGGAAGGTCAGCCCGAGCTCCGAGGCGAGCAGCCGCCAGAACGCCCACGGCGCCCGCGCCGGAGGGACCGGCGCGGGCGTGGCAGGCCGCTCGGGCGGGCGCTGTTCGGCGGTGCGCAGGGTCTCGCTCACGGGGACGAGCCCCGGTGTGCGCCGGGTGCGCGTCTCAGCCGTCGACATCGAATCCCTCTCCCGTCAGTCCCACGAACACGTCCTCGAGGCTCGGCCGGACGACCGTGAAGCCCCGCACGGGGACCCCCTCCCCGACGAGGGCGGCGTTGATGCGCTCGGGCGCGTGCCCGCCCAGCTCGGCGGTGACCTCCGTCCCCCGCCCGCCCGGCCGCGTGACCTCGGTGCCGGTCTCCTCGGCCGGGCCGGCTGTGCGGACGTCCGGGGCGACGGGGCCGGCCGGGCCGGCCGGGCCGACTGTGCGGACGTCCGGCAGGCCGAGCGCGGTGAGCACCGCGACCGCGGCCGCCGCGTCGGGCGTCTCGATCCGGACGCGGACGGCCTGGCCGCCGCTCAGCGAGGCGATCGTGCCCTGCGTGACCAGCCGGCCGGCCCGCATGATCGCCGCGTGCGTACACATCTGCTCCACCTCGGCCAGCAGGTGGGAGGAGACGAAGACCGTGGTGCCCTCGGCGGCGATCTCCTTGACCAGGGTGCGCACCTCGCGGGTGCCCTGCGGGTCGAGGCCGTTGGTCGGCTCGTCGAGGATGAGCAGCTCGCGCGGCCCGAGCAGCGCGGCGGCGATCGCCAGCCGCTGGCGCATGCCGAGCGAGTAGTTGCGGTAGCGCTTGCCCGCGGCGGCGGTCAGTCCCACCCGGTCGAGCGCCTCACCCACGCGGCGGCGGACGGTGGCGGCCGGCGCGGTGGGATCGGCCGCGTCGAACCGGCGCAGGTTGGCCTCGCCCGACAGGTACGGGTAGAACGCCGGCCCCTCGACCAGCGCGCCGACCCGGGGCAGCGCCTCCGCCAGCGGCAGCCCGAGCAGGGCGTGCTCGCCCGAGGTGGGCGCCACCAGGCCGAGCAGCATGCGGATCGTCGTGGTCTTGCCCGAGCCGTTGGGCCCGAGGAAGCCGAAGACCGACCCGCGGGGCACGCTCAGGTCGAGCGCGTCGACGGCGACCTGCCCGCCGCGGAACCGCTTGGTCAGCCCGCGCGTGACGATCGCGGGCTCGGCGGCCGGCCGCCCGGAGGACGGGGCCGCCCCGGAGGGCGCCCCCGCTTCGTGCGTGACGATCGTCACCTGACGCCCGCCGCCTTGGTGATCTCCTCCGGCGTGACCGCTCCGACGAGCAGCCGCCCGTCGTCGGTCAGCAGGGCGGTGACCAGCTTGGTGCTGATCAGCCTGCCCGAGCCCCACGGGCCGCTCACCTGGGTGGCCGACTTGAGCAGGTCTGCGACGACGGCCTGACCGTCGGCGCCGTCACCGCCGTGTGCCTGCCGCCCGTCCTGCCGCCCGTCCTGCCGCCCGTCCTGCTGCCCGTCCTGGCGGGAGTCCGACGGAGTGCCGCCCGCGAGGTCGGCCGCCGACGCCTTGACCACGGCCACCCGCGTCCAGCCGTCGCCGACGACCTTCAGCCCGCGGGCGGCCTTGTCGGCCTCGGCGGCGTGCTTCTCCTCGCCGGCCAGGTCGTCGGGCCCGATGGCGCGCTCCTCGACCTTGGCGCCGGCGGGCGGGGTGAAGGTGAAGTTCTCCTCCGCGGGCGGGGTGAACGTCACCTGGGTGAAGCCCACCTGGAAGGCCGGCTCGGCCGACCCCTTGGCGAACACCTGCACCTGCAGTGGGACGTACGTCTCGCCGTCGAGGGCCAGGCGCACCTCCTGCACCAGCGAACCCTCGTCCTTGGGCGCGAGCACGAGCTGGTAGACCGGGCGGCCCGCCACCTCGGCGGTGTTGATGACCCGGATCGCGGTGTGCTCACCGGCCTGGGCCAGCAGCTTCTCGGCCGCCGCCTGCGGCGTCAGATCTCTGGGGGAAGGGGTCGGCACGGAGGCGGCCGGGTCGGGTGAGCGGTCCGCGCCGCCCTTCCAGGCGAACTTGGTGGCGGTGTTGCCGGCGCTGTCCCAGTACCAGGCCTGGCCGCCGTTGACGATCAGGTTGGTCTCGTTCATCTGGGTCGGCATGGCCACCCGGAGCTTGTCGTTCGCGCCGTACCAGACCTTGACCTCGTGCGAGCCCGCCAGCAGCGCCAGCGGCGAGCCCGCGCCGGTCTGCGGCAGGGCGGGCAGGCCGAGCGACGCGGTCTGCTGGACGGTGCCCGACATGGGCGGCGGGCTCTTCTTCCCGGCGGCGGCCACGGCGTCGGCGAGCAGCTGCTGCGCCGAACGCTCGGGGAGCACCGGATCGCCGCTCACCGCGGCGATCACGGGGCCCGCGCCGACCGCGGCCGCGATCACGGCCGCCGCCGCGACCGGGACTCCCCACCTCACGAACGTGCCTCTACGCATCTCACTCCTTAACGGTATGTCGATACACAGAGCCTGCGTGATGCATCCTTAGGCGACCCTGAGACTGACTGAGACGCCTCTCAGCCTTCTCAGCGTCGTCTCAGGGCCGGCACGGGAGGATTCACGGCATGAGAGTTCTGGTCGTCGAGGACGAGCGGCGCATGGCCGCCGCGCTGCAGCGCGGGCTGCAGGCGGAGGGGTTCGCCGTCGATCTCGCCCACGACGGTGAGCAGGGCCTGCACCGGGCCAGGCAGGGCGACTACGACGTCGTGGTGCTCGACATCATGCTGCCCAGGCTGTCGGGCTACAACGTGTGCAAGCAGTTGCGCGCCGAGGACAACTGGGTGCCGATCCTCATGCTGTCGGCCAAGGACGGCGAGTACGACATGGCCGACGGTCTCGACCTGGGCGCCGATGACTACCTCACCAAGCCGTTCTCGTACGTGGTGCTGGTGGCCAGGCTGCGGGCGCTGCTGCGGCGCGACGCGGGGCGGCGACCGGCCGTGCTGACGGCCGGCGACCTGTCGCTCGACCCGGCGCGGCGCAAGGTGCAGCGCGGCGACAGCGCCGTCGAGCTGACGCCGCGCGAGTTCGCGCTGCTGGAGTACCTGCTGCGCCGGCGCGACGAGGTGGTGTCCAAGGCGGAGATCCTGGAGCACGTGTGGGACACCTTCGACACCGACCCGAACGTCGTCGAGGTGTACGTCGGCTACCTGCGGCGCAAGATCGACGCTCCGTTCGGCCGGAACGCGCTGCAGACCGTGCGCGGCGCGGGCTACCGGCTCGCGGGCGACGGCGGCTGACCGGGATGGCTGATCGAGATGGCTGATCAGGATGGCTGATCAGGATGGCTGATCACTGTGGTTGAGTCTCCGCACGTCTGGTGGCGGCGGCGCAGCCTGCGCTTCCGGCTGACCGTGGTCGCGGCGGCTGTGCTCGCCGCCGCCCTGGCGCTGTCGGGGGCCGTGCTGCTCAACGTGCTCGACCGGACGCTGGTGGACACGGTCGACGACGCGCTGCGCCAGCAGGCGCAGACGGTCCGCGTGCACGCCGACGGCGGCACGCTGACCAGCCCCATCACCACCCACGACGGCACGGTCGTGCAGGTGCTGGACGCCTCGGGCCGCATCACGCACGTCACCTACGGGACCGACCGGCTGGTGCCGCTGCTGGACGCCCGCACCAGGGCGTGGGCGCTGCGCGAGGGCCGCGCGGTCTATCTGGACGGCCGGCCGTACGCGATCCCGGGCACGCTGCGGGCCGTGGTGCTCAGCGCCGACCGCGGGCAGACCGTGGTCGCCGCCCGTTCCGTCGGCGAGATCCGCAAGAGCCTGGCCACGGCGCGCAAGGTGCTGCTCGTGGGCACGCCGCTGCTGCTCGTCCTGCTGGCGGTGGCCAGCCGGTTCATCATCGGCCGCACGCTGCGCCCGATCACCGCGCTGCGCAAGGGCGCGGCCGAGATCACGCACACGGCCAGGTCGCGCCGGCTGCCGGTGCCCGAGTCGCGCGACGAGGTGCACTCGCTGGCCGTCACGCTCAACGACATGCTGGTCAGGCTGGAGGAGGCCGAGCAGCGCCAGCGCGCGCTCGTCTCCGACGCCGCGCACGAGCTGCGCAGCCCGCTCGCCAGCATCCGGCTGCAGCTGGAGGTGGCACTCGGCCATCCCGAGGGCCAGGACTGGCGCGAGACGGCCGAGGGCGTCCTGGAGGACGCGATGCGGCTGTCGCGGCTGGCGGAGGACCTGCTCGCGCTGGCCCGCCTCGACGAGCGCGGCGGCGTGCCCGCCCGGCGCGAGCCGGTCGACCTCGACCAGGTGGTGCGCCAGACGCTCGACCGGTACGGCGAGGCGCGGCTGGCGGCGTGCGAGCCCGTGGTGGTCCGGGGTGACGCGCTGGACCTGAGCCGGGTGCTGACCAACCTGGTGGACAACGCCGTCCGGCACACCTCCTCCGAGGTGGAGGTGTCGCTCACCGCCGACGGGGTGCTGACGGTGACCGACGACGGGCCGGGCATCCCGGAGCAGGACCGGGAGCGGGTCTTCAACAGGTTCACCCGGCTCGACTCGGGCCGCAGCCGGGACGAGGGCGGGGCCGGGCTGGGCCTGGCCATCGTGCGGGAGACGGTGCGGGCCCATGGCGGCGCGGTGCATCTGGAGGACGCGTCGCCGGGGTTGCGCGTGGTGGTGCGGCTGCCGGTGGCCGGCTGAAGGACGGGACGCCAGGCCCGCACACCAGGCCCGTACGCCGGGTCAGGCGGCGGTGCCCCGTTCGGCGGTGGACAGGAAGTCCTGCGCGATGAGCGGCAGCCGGCGGCGCGCGTGCACGATGGCGATGACGCGGCGCACGGCCGGGTCGAGGGAGCGGACCACCAGACCGGCCCGGCTCGCCTGCTCGGCCATCCCCCGGTACCACAGCAGCGAGGCCTGGCCGCTGCGCACGGCGCTGAGCCAGCCGTTGCGCTCGTCGGTCTCGAGCACCACCACCGGTTTGACGGCGTACTTGCCGAACATGGCGTCGAGCTCGCGCCGCCGGACGCTGCCGCGGGCGGGCAGGGCCAGGCGCATGCCGTCGAGTCTGCCCATCGGCACGGGGTTGGGCAGCTTGAGGCCGGGCGGGGAGATCAGCACGATCTCCTGGCGTTCGAGGGGATGGGTGATGAGGTCGGCGGGCACCGGCAGGTCGGTCAGCCCGAGGTCCGCGCGGTGGTCCCGGATGGCGCTGACCACGGCGTCACGGCCGTCGCAGCGCACGATGTGGATGCGCACCCCGGGATGGTCGGCGGTGTAGGCGGGCAGGAGCCGCCCCGCGAGGCCGGGTTCGAGGCTGGGCGTGGCGGCGATGCGGAGCTCCGCGTCGGGGGACGCGGTATGGCTGGCGAGGCCCTCGATCTCGTGGACGGCGTCGAGCGCCTCCCGTGCCAGCTTGACGACCCGGCGGCCCTGCGCGGTGACCACCACGCCGCGGCCCGAACGGGCGAAGAGGGTCATGCCGAGCTCTCGTTCCAGGTCCCGGATCGCGCGCGAAAGCGCAGGCTGCGCGATGTAGAGCGACCTGGCCGCGTCGGTCATGGTGCGGTGCTCCGCAGTCGCGACCACGTAGCGGAGCTGCTGGAGGTTCATGGCAAAGAAGCTAGGACACGGCCCGCCGCCCGGTCCGGAACATAGCGGAGATCACCTCGAATGATTTCGGACTGTAACCGAGCACTGTCACATCCGTGACGGGTGAGAAATCAGTAAGCTTCTGCCCAAAATCTGGCAAAGGTCCGACGCGTGACGGGAGGAGTCACGTGATACGGACAATCGAGCTGAGGGGGCGTCACGGTGACAGGCAACGGGCAGCATCCCCCGCCGCCCCCGGGCCACGGGCAGCCGCAGCGGCCCGCTTCGCTGCCGTGGCCGCCTCCCGGGCACGGGCAGGGCCCGCCCGGACCGCCGCCCGCACAGCCGTGGCCGGGGCCCGCCTACGGCCCGCCGGCCCAGCAGCCGCCGTACGCCCCCGCGCAGCAACCGCCGCCCGGGGCACCCCAACAGCCGTACCCTCAGCAGCCCTACCCCCAGCAGCCCTATCCTCAGCCGCCGTACGGGCCGCCCCAGCAGCCGCCCGGCGCCCCGTACCAGCCGCAGCCCGGCCCGGCCCAGCAGCAGCCGCACCACCAGCAGCAACGGCACGGCGGCCCGTACGGGCAGCAGCCGCCACCCCCGCCGCCTCCCATGCCGCCGCCCCGGCCGCCCATGCCGCCGCAGGGCCACGGCTGGCCGCAGCCGCGCAGGAAGTCCGGCATGGGGGCGGCCGGGGTGATCGGCCTGGTGTTCGGGGCGATGGCCGGGCTGCTCGTGCTGGTCGTGGTGGGCTCGGCGGTGTTCAAGAGCTCGTCGCGCAGCGAGGTCGGCACGCCGGTGGCGCTCCCCACCTACACCCCGTACGAGCGCAAGACCACCCCGAACCGGACGGAGAGCCGGTCCGAGAAGCCCACGCGGCGGCCCACGCCCACCCGCACCCGCGACACCACCGTGGACCCGCCCGCCAAGGTCACGCTCAACACGAGCCTGAAGAACAACACCATGTACCGGGCGGGCGCCCTGCCCCGGCTGACCTGCCGGGCCGGCAACGCCAGCATCTTCAACCACGCCCAGCTCAAGTCGCTGATCCTGAAGACGGGCAGGTGCATGGACCAGGCATGGGGGCCGATCCTGCGCAGGCAGGGCATCGCCTTCAGCCCGCCGGGCTACGCCATCGCGGCGGGCCGGGGCCGGGGCGCGTGCGGCGACTACCCGTCGCGCGGCAGCATCGTGCCCTACTACTGCCCGCGCAACAACACCATCTACGCCTCCACCTCGGCGATGGCCAGGGGCAACGGCAACCAGCGCGGCTACGGGCAGATCGTCTCCTGGCACGGCGCGATCATCAGCATGATGGCCCACGAGTACGGACACCACGTGCAGAACATCACGGGGCTGATGGACTCCTGGTGGCGCCAGACGCTCGACTCCACCAGCAGCAGCGGCAAGCTGGCGCTCAGCCGAAGGTTGGAGCTCCAGGCCACCTGCTTCGGTGGCATGTGGATGCGCTCGGTCGCGGCGAGCTATCCGGTCGCGACCGGCAACCGGGCCCGCCTGTTCGCCTTCTACGGGCAGGTGGGCGACCATCCCGGATATCCGCGCGACCACGGGTCTCCGGCGAACAACTTCCGGTGGTTCCGGCAGGGCTGGGAGCGGAGTCAGGCCTACCAGTGCAACACCTGGCTGGCGCCCTCCTCCTCGACGTCATAAGGTCTTCTGCTGTTCATCTCAGCTTGGGCACATGTCTCTGATGTCCCCTTATGGCAGCTAGAATCCTGGCAATCTTGTGCCCAACGGGGGGCAAAACTGTGTTTTGCCAGGTAGGCGTGTGAAGGAGCCGGCGTGAGCAAGCGCGATGGGGTAGACACCGGGGGCAGAAAACGGCGCCCTGCCCGCCGCCCCCGCCCGACGTCGGGCGGTGAGCCTGGCTCCGGCGCCCGCGGCTCCGCGGCCTCCGGCGGGCCGGCGTCCGCCGACGCGGGCAGGGTCCCGTCAGCCGACCCGGGCAAGGCCCGCCCGGCGGACACCTCCCCCTCGGCGGGCGCGGCCGGGACGTCGCCCGGCGGCGCGGGGCGCCAGAAGCCCCCGGGCAGAGCGGAGGGCAAGGGACCGGGCCGGGCGCCCGGCCGCGCGCCCGCCGGCGCGCCCCGCTTCGCCAAGCCGCTCAACGCGGGCTCCGTCCTGGGCTGGACCGCCCTGTCCGCCATCGTGCCCGGCGCCGCTCACCTGCGCGCCGGGCACCGCCGTACCGGGCTGGCGCTGCTCGGCGTGTACGCCGTCCTGCTGATCGCCGCGCTCGCCTTCGGGCTGACGCGCAACGACGAGAACCTCGGCGCCTTCGCGGGCAACGGCATGATGGTGACGATGGTCGTGCTGCTGTCGGTGGGCGCGCTGTGCTGGTTCGCGCTGCTGGTCACCTCGTACGTGGCGCTCAACCCGAGCCGGCTCGACCAGCAGGGGCAGATCGTCTCCGGCATCCTGGTCGGCGTGCTCTGCGTGGCGGTGATGTCGCCGTTCGCCCTCGGGGCCAACGCGGTGCTGACCGTGCGCGACACGTTCCGGACCATCTTCCCGAGCGTCAGCACGGAACCGGGCGTCGCGCCGATCAAGGAGGAGGACCCGTGGAACGGCAGGAAGCGGGTCAACTTCCTGCTGCTCGGCGGTGACGCGGCCGGCAACCGCACCGGCGTGCGCACCGACAGCATGAACGTGGCCAGCGTGGACATCGAGACGGGCAACACCGTGCTGTTCAGCCTGCCGCGCAACCTGCAGCACGTGCGCTTTCCCCCCTCCTCGCCGCTGCACAAGCAGTTCCCCAACGGCTACATGGCCGAACTGGGCCAGGGCGGCCTGCTCAACGAGGTGTGGCAGTACGCCAACGACCACCCGCAGATCATGGGCGGCAAGAACAAGGGCGCGCGGGCGCTGATGGACGCCATCGGCCACACGCTCGGCATCAAGATCGACTACTACGCCCTGATGAACATGTACGGCTTCGCCGACCTGGTGGACGCCATCGGCGGCCTGCGCATCCGGGTCGAGCAGGACGTCAGGTGGGGCGGCCTGTACGGCACCGCGGGCACCATCAAGGCGGGGACCCGGATGCTGTCGGGCGAGCAGGCCCTGTGGTACGGCCGGTCCCGGGTGGGCAGTGACGACTTCTCCCGGATGGGCCGCCAGCGCTGCGTCATCGGCGCCTTCGCCAAGCAGGCCACCCCGGACAAGATCCTGCTGAACTTCTCCAAGATCGCCTCGGCCACCAAGCGGCTGGCCCAGACGAACATCCCCCAGCAGCTCGTGGAGCCGCTGGTCGGGCTGGCGCTCAAGGTGAAGAAAGCCAAGATCACCAGCATGCAGTTCGTCCCGCCGGAGTTCTGGCCCGGCTCGCCGGACTGGGTGAAGATCCGGCGCGCGGCGGCGAAGGCGATCGCCGACTCGACCAGGCCGCCCCGCCGGGCCGCCGCGGCCGCCGCCTCTCCGACGGCCTCGACCGCCCCCAGCACGTCGGCCGCCGCCAAGCCGACGCAGACGCCCACCCGCAACAACCAGAAGTCGGCCCAGTCGCTGGAGGAGCTCTGCGGCTTCTGACCTGACGGACGAAACCCCCTGGTCTCCCGCGACCAGGGGGTTTCGTCCGCCAGGCCGCCAGCGCCGCCAGGCCGCCAGGCCGCCAGGCCGCCAGCGCCGCCAGGCCGTCAGGCCGCCGGCGCCGTCGAGCGGGGCAGCAGCGCGAACGCGCCCAGGTAGACGACGGCCGCCACGATCAGCAGACCCTGGTAGCCGATCACCAGCGCCAGGTACTCCAGGCACCCGCCCACCATCGCCCCCAGCAGGTTGGCGCCGAACGCGGTGGTGCCGTCGGCCGTGTCCGCGAAGCGCTTGGCGAAGACCACGTTCGCGGCGAAGATCGGCAGGAACGCCACCGTCACCGCCGCCACCGCGCGCAACGGCAGGGGCAGCGACAGCAGCCACGCGTTGGGCACCAGCCAGGCCAGCAACAGGCCGGCGAGCAGCACGCCGTACATGACCGGCAGCGGCGGGGTGCGGAAGCGGCGGGTCACCTCGACGGCGGCGAGCACCGCCACCAGCACGCCGGCGAACACGATCGCGTTGACCACCCATGTGGTGCCGAACAGCAGCGCGAACCCGGTGACGCTCTTGGTCTCCAGCAGCAGGAACGCCACCCCGAGCAGGAACAGGTCGGCATAGGGGCGCATCCGCCGGTAGGGGCCGGCGACGACGCGCACGGCCAGCAGGCTGACGGCGAGGATGAGACCGAGCGTGATGAGGTAGATCGGCGGGATCGTCCGGTCCTTGAGGTAGAGGAACGGCCGGTCGTCGCCGGCGGGCGGCGGGGTGGCGGCCGTGGCGCCGGCCCACGCCGGGCCGCACCGCTGCGCGGCGGGGGTCGCGCCGGCGGTGATGACGGCCTGCTGGCCGGCGGTGCTGACCACGTCGACGCACGGCCGGTGCCCGAAGGCGGCCTGCACGGTCGAGGCGAGCCGGTCGACGAGCCAGCTCTCGCGGTAGTAGTTGTACATGGCGAACGCGCCGCCGGGCTTGAGCCGGTCGCGGGCGGCCCGCATGGCCTCCTCGGTGAACAGGTAGCTCTCCAGGCGCAGCGAGCTGGCCCCCGACACGAGGGTGAGCGAGTCGGGCAGCGCGAAGAGGATCAGGTCGTAGCGGGCCGAGGTGCGTTCGAGGAAGGCGCGGCCGTCGGTGATGTGCGTGGTGACGCGCGGGTCGGCGTAGGGGCGGTCGGGGTGCGTGGAGCCGCCCAGCTCGCGCAGCTTGGGGTCGATCTCGACGGCGTCGACCCGGCTCGCGCCCCTGGACAGCGCGATGGCGACGTCCGTGCCGCTGCCCGCGCCGACGATGAGCACGTCCTTGGGCGCCGCGACGGCCCGCTCGTACGGCAGGCCGTACTGGCGTTCCCACTGCAGCCGGGCGGCGGCGGGCACGGCCTGCTGGTGCGGGATGCCGTTGACGGCGATGTCGGTCACCGGCACGTCCAGCACCCGGCCCTGGCTGTAGGTGACCTTGTAGTACGGCGACCAGAGCGCCCCGGCGGTCAGCGACTCGGCGAGCAGCAGCGCCACCACCGCGAGGGACGGCACGGTGACGAGCCCCAGGTACGGCACCAGCCGTCCCGCCGAACGCGGCGCCGAGCGTCCCGGCGCCAGCAGCACCCCGTAGGCGGCGGCCGCGATGATCCCCCAGTAGACGGGCGGCGCGCTGAGGAACGACAGCGCCGTGAAGGCGGCGATCCCGGCGAGGCTGCCGATCAGGTCGTAGCGGTAGGCCTCCAGGCGGGGCAGCTCCGGAAAGCACCTGCCGACCAGTTCGGCAGGGCCCATGAGCACCACCGCGGCGGCGCAGAAGACGACCGGCAGGATGAGCCACGCGGGCGGCCCCGCGGTGTGCAGGCTCGTCCAGTAGAGGACGCCCTCGGTGTCGCGGTCGACGGTGACGGGGAACGTCAGCACCACGATCACCAGGCCGAACAGCACGACCGGCGAGTAGTAGGGCCGGCTCTTCGACCTGCCGACGCGAAGGAAGCCGAGCCCGATGCCGAGGAACGAGCCGAGCAGCACGAAGTTGGTGAAGTAGCTCAGGTGCACGATGTTGGACCCGGTCCAGCGGATCAGGGCCAGCTCCAGGAAGAGCATGAACCCGCTGGCGAGGACGAGCCTCGGCCGGACCGCCAGCCAGTGGTCCGCGCCCTCGGAGACCGGCTTTCGCGCCTGAAGCGTCATGACGCCTCACCGTAGTGAACGCGAGAGGATCACGGAAGGTCGCCGGGCCGAAGAAATCATCAACCGCGTGTCCTGCATGGTGGTGCTTTCGGCCTGCTCATCCTTTACACACCGCTGGACGCGGGGCCCGGGTTGGAGGAACGTTGGAACGTTCCTTCCCCCAGCTCCCCGGTGGTGATTCCCGTGCGGGTCATGATCCAGCTCCGCCCGTCCCCCGACCTGGTCGCCGCCGTGGCCGACCCCGAGCGCACGGCGAGCACGGCCGACGTCGCCGACGGGCTGCCCGGCGTCGAACTGGACGCCGGCTTCACGCCCGTGGCGCTCCCCCGCCCGCTCCCGGCGGCCGGCGGCGACCCGCTCTCGCTGCGCGGGCCGCTCGACTTCTCGATGGCCGCCGAGGACGCCTCGGTGCTGGTGCGCGGCACACTCCCCGACGACGAAACGGCCACCCGGGTGGCGATGCTGCTGGCGCTGCGCCCCGACGTCGCGGGCGTGTTCGCCGACCCGGTGATCGAGTCCAGCCTCACCTGCGGCGGCGACCCGCCGGTGGGCGACTGGCACGACGTGGAGCGGCTGATCGGCGGGCCGGAGCTGCGGGCCGAGGGCCTCGACGGGAGCGGGGTCGCGCTGGCCGTGCTCGACACCGGGGTCAACGCCGCCCACACCGCCCGGCGCCTCGGGCGCGACTTCACGCTCGACGCCCGGCGGAGCTGGGTGCCCGCCGGAGTGCGGGGCCGGCCGGGCGAGTTCGAGGTGGACCACGGCACGATGTGCGCGTTCGACGCGCTCATCGGCGCGCCGCGCGCCTCGGTGATCGACATCCCGGTGCTGCTGTCGAGGCGGCCCGGCGGGTCGGCGATCGACGGCCTGCTGTCCGACGCGGTGGCGGCGTTCGCGCATCTGCGCACGGTGCTGCAGGACCAGCCCGCCGCCTCCCGGGCGCTGGTGGTCAGCAACTCGTGGGGGTCGTTCTCGCCGGAGTGGGACTTCCCGGTCGGGCATCCGGGCAACTACTCCGACGGTCCCGCGCACCCGTTCAACGTGATGGTGGCGGCGCTGGAGCGGGCGGGCGCCGACGTGCTGTTCGCCGCCGGCAACTGCGGCACGCAGTGCCGCGACGGGCGGTGCGCGTTCCCCGACCGGCCGATCGTGGGCGCCAACTCCCACCCGCAGGCGCTGTCGGTGGGCGGCGTCGACGTCCGCGGCCATCGCGTCGGCTACTCCTCGCAGGGGCCCGGCCGGTTGAGCGACCGCAAGCCCGACCTGTGCGCCTACACGCACTTCTCGGGCTCCCACGCGTTCGGCGTCGCGGAGCCCGACTCGGGCACCTCGGCGGCGACACCCGTCCTGGCCGGGCTGGTGGCCGCGGTGCGCACGCGGTGGCCGTGCACCCGGCTGTCGCCGGCCCAGCTCCGCACGCTGCTGCGCCGCAGCGCCGACGACCGCGGCGCACTGGGCTTCGACTACGACCACGGATACGGCGTCGTGGACCCGACCGGCGTCCTCGCCGCCCTGCGGCGCCGCGCCGAGAGCTGACCGCACGGCCGCGCGCCGGGGTTCCGCCCCGGCGCGCGGCTCGACCGTCCTAGGCGTTCTCCCGGTGGAAGACCCGGGTCCCGACCGCCACGCCCAGCCCGGCGAAGGCCACCGTCACCACCGCCCCGACGTGGACGGTGGTGCTCGCGTAGTGGCCGGCGAACAGCTCGCGCAGCGCCTCCAGCACGTACCTGAACGGGCTGACGTAGGAGATCGCGTTCAGCCAGCCCGGCGCCATCGACATCGGCAGGAACGCCCCCGACAGCAGCGTGAGCGGCACGACCACGGTCGTCATCACCGGCGCGAACAGGTGCTCGTTCAGCGTCAGCGCCGCCGCGTACGACAGCGCGGCCAGCCCCGCCCCCAGCAGCAGGACGAGCACGAACGCCGCCAGCAGCCCGGCGAGCGGCACCCGCAGCCCGAAGGCGAAGCCCGCGACGAGCAGCAGCGCGGTCTGCACGGCCAGCGTGACCACGTTGTTGAGCACCCGGCCGAGCAGCAGCGCGAGCCGGCTCGCCGGGGTGACCCGCATCCGCTCCAGCACCCCGAACCTGCTCTCCATGACGATGCCGAACCCGGCCAGTCCCGTGCTCATCAGCCCGAGCTGCACGATCAGACCGGGCACCAGCGTCTCCCAGGTGCCGATCGTGGCGAAGATCGGCCCGAACAGCACGAGGAAGAGCAGCGGCTGGACGGCGCCGAAGACGACGCCGACCTTCTGCTGCATCGTGACGGCGAACCCGTGGCGGAACAGCAGCCACGTGTCGCGCGACGCGGCGGCGAGCGCGGTCACGCGGCCACCCCCTCGCGCAGCGACCTGCCGGTGATGTCGAGGAACACGTCGTCGAGGGTGCGGCCGCCGGCCTTCAACTCGGCCGGGCTGCCCTGGGCCACGATCCGGCCGTGGTCGATGATCAGGAGGCGGTCGCAGAGGGCGTCGGCCTCGTCCAGGTAGTGGGTCGTCAGGAAGATGGTCATCCCGTGCTCGTCGCGCAGGGCGCGGATGTGGTCCCACAGGTGCGCGCGGCTCTGCGGGTCGAGCCCGGTCGTGGGCTCGTCGAGGAAGAGCAGGCCGGGCCGGTGCAGCAGGCCGAAGGCGATGTCGAACCGGCGCCGCTGGCCGCCGGACAGCGCACCGCCCGGCAGGTGCCTCAGGTCCCCCAGGTCGAGCCGGTCCAGTACCTCGGTGATGCGCCGGCGCGCCTCGGCGCGGGTCAGGCCGTGCAGCATGGCGTGCAGTTCGAGCTCGCCGTCGAGGGGGACGGTCAGGTTCACGCCGCCGCCCTGCGAGACGTAGCCGATGTGCCGCCGTACGCCTCGGGGGTCGGCCAGCAGGTCGTGTCCCGCCACGGTGGCGGTGCCCGCCGTGGGCCGCAGGAGCGTGGTGAGCATGCGCATGGTCGTGGTCTTGCCCGCGCCGTTCGGCCCGAGGAAGCCGGCGATCTCACCCCGCTCCACAGTGATGTCCACGCCCCGGACGGCCTCGGCGCCGCCCTTGAACGTCTTGCTGAGACCTCGCGTCTCGATCATTTTTCATCGCCTCCAAAATTAGAGTAGCCACAATTTTGGAGCCACTGCAAACTGGGTAGCATGGGGGCATGGAGGAGGGGCTGCGGGAGCGGAAGAAGCGGGAGACGCGCCGGCGCATCGCCGACATGGCGATGGGGCTGTTCATGGTCAAGGGCTTCGACAACGTCACGGTGGCCGAGGTGGCCCGCGCGGCGGACGTGTCGGTCAACACGGTCTTCAACTACTTCGGCACCAAGGAGGACCTGTTCCTCGACCGGCAGCAGGAGCTCCAGGAGTCCTACGACCGGGTGGTGCGCGAGCGGGCCCACGGCGAGAGCGTGGTGGCGGCCTTCCGCCGCGACTACTTCAGGGCGATGGACGAGTCCGACTGGCGCTACGGGCTCAACGAGGGCGCCGACACGTTCGGCCGGCTGGTGATGGACAGCCCGTCGCTGCGGGCGCGGGCCCGCGAGATCGAGCACCTGACCACGATGAGGCTGGCCGCGACCATCGCCGAGGACACCGGCGCCGACCCCGACGACCTGGCCCCGGAGCTGGTGGCCGCGCAGATCCTCGATCTGACGCGCCTCGTGGCCCGCCACCTGCTGCGCCGCACGATGGCGGGCGAGAGCAGGCTGGAGGCCATGGCCGCCCTGCGCGAGCAGGCGCGGGCGGCCTTCGACCGGCTGGAGTCGGGGATCGGCGACTACGGCCTACGGCCACCGGCCCCGTCCTCCGCGGGCGCGTGACCGTGTTCGCGACCAGCGACGGTCAGCCGTCGAGCCCGTCGAGGATGGCGACCCCGCCGAAGATCAGGGCGAAGAACGCGTAGAGGCCGATCACGGCCAGCATCAGGCAGGTGCCGACGATGCCGCAGATCCGGCCGGCCTGCACGTGGCCGCGGTTTTCGTACATGTAGCCGCTGCTGTCGATCTCGCGCAGCGCCCGGTTGCCCATCACCCAGGCGAACGGCCCGATGAGCGAGCACACGACGAGGCTCAGGATGCCCAGGATGAGGATCGTGGTGCCGTTGGGGTGCGTCAGAGGCGGTCCGTACGGGGATGGACCGTAGTTCGGATATGACATCTGCGCCTCGGCCCCTCGTCCATCGACTCGCTACGGCCGTTTTATACCACAGCGCACAGGGGCGTGGCAGTTGAACGAGCGCTTGCTACACTCGCGGCATGATGGCCGTTCTCAAGCCTTTCGCCCAGTGGCTGGCCTCGACCGAGTGGTTCATGAAGGCCGGGCCCCGGTTCGTCCCGCAGTTCGACCGTGCCCTGCACCGGCTCACGGGCGGGCGGTTGATCAGCAGCGACCGGGTCATCCCCTCGCTGGTCCTGACGACCACCGGCGCCAAAACCGGGCTGCCCCGCCGCTCGCCGCTGGCGTGCCTGCCCGAGGACGACGGCGCGTTCCTCGTCGTGGGCAGCAACTTCGGCGGGCCGACCCACCCGGCCTGGAGCGCCAACCTGCTGAAGAACCCCGAGGCCACGGTCACCCACCGGGGCCGGGAGATCCCCGTCGTGGCCACGCTGCTGACCGGCGAGGCTCGCGCCGAGGCGTGGCCGAGGCTGCTGGCCAACTGGCCGCTCTACGACCGCTACACCGAAAAGTCGGGGCGCGAGCTGCGGGTCTTCCGCCTGACTCCCCCCACGTGATCGTCAGGTGGTGATCACTTACGTCATCATGGTGGGGCAGGCAGCACGTCCCTAGGAGCCCCCACCCGTGCGCGAACGCATCCGCGTCATCGTCTTCGGCAAGCGTTTCCAGCAGTTCATCGTCGCGGTGATCCTGGTCAACGCCGCCACCCTCGGTCTCGAGACCGTGCCGTCCGTCGTGGAGCGGCACGGCGACCTGCTCACCCTGGTCGACCACGCGGCGCTTTACATCTTCGTCGCCGAGCTGGCCGCCAAGGTGTACGTCGAGCGATGGCGGTTCGCGCGCGACCCGTGGAACCTCTTCGACACGCTGATCGTGGGCGTCGCGCTGCTGCCCGCCACGGGCGGGCTGTCGGTGCTGCGGTCGCTGCGCGTCCTGCGCGCGCTGCGCCTGCTGTCGGTGGTGCCCAGCCTGCGCCGGGTGGTCTCGGCCCTGCTGCGCGCGATGCCGGGGATGAGCTCGATCGTGCTGCTGCTGTCGCTGGTGCTGTACGTGGCCGCCGTGATGGCGACGAAGCTGTACGGCCAGACGGCGCCGCAGCGGTTCGGCAGCCTGCCGGTGTCGCTGTTCACCCTGTTCCAGACGATGACGGGCGACGACTGGGGCAACATCGCCCGCGAGGTGATGACCCGCCACCCGTCCGCCTGGGTCTTCTTCACCGCCTTCATCCTGGTCAGCACCTTCATCGTGCTGAACCTCTTCATGGCGGTCGTGGTGAGCGCCATGGAGGAGGAGTCGGCGGCGGAGCGCCAGCGGGCCATGGTGGACCTCGCACTGGCCGGAACGGCCCTGGCACATCCCACCACGTCGGACCCGGCCCCGCCGGTCCCGGCCGCTTCGAGCCCGCCGCCCTCCGGCTCGGCCCCTTCCGGCTCCGCCCCTTACGGCTCGGCCCCTTCCGGCTCCACCCCTTCCGGCTCGATAGGCGCCGGGCCGGTGGCGGCGGCGGGCGGGCCGGAGTTCGCGGCAACTCCCGGGGGCAGCGCGGAGGCGCGGGTCCTGGAGGAGCTGGCCGCGCTGCGCGAGGAGGTCGCCGCGCTGCGCCGCCAGCTCGCGCCCGCCGAGCCCGCGCACCGGAAGTAGGCCCACCCGCTCCGACCCCGGCACGGATCAGCGGGAGTAGAACTCCACGACGAGCTGCTCGTCCACGGGGACCACGACCTGCTCGCGTTCCGGCCAGGCGGTCAGCGTGAAGCGCAGGTCGGCGTGGTCGACCGTCAGGTACGGCGCGATCCGCTCGTCGGCGTGCACGCCCTCGGCGGCGGCCACGAACGGCTGCATCCGGCGCGACCGCTCGCGCACCGTGACCACCTGGCCGGGCTTGACGAGGTAGCTGGGGATGTCCACCTTGCGGCCGTCCACGGCGATGTGCCCGTGGGTCACGTACTGCCGGGCCGCGTAGATCGACGGGGCCAGGCCGGCGCGCAGCACCAGCGAGGCCAGGCGGGTCTCCAGCAGCGAGACCAGTTCGGCGCCGGACGCGCCGGGCCTGCGTACCGCGAGGTCCCAGTAGCGGCGCAGCTGCCGCTCCGACACGTCGTAGTACCAGCGCAGCTTCTGCTTCTCCAGCAGGCGCAGCCCGTAGTCGCCGGTGTTGCGGCGGTTGGTCTTGCGACCGTGCTCGCCGGGCGGGTAGGGGCGCTGCTCGAAGTAGCGCACGGCCTTCCTGGTCAGCGGCACGCCCGCGCGGCGCGACAGGCGCACCTTCGGACCGGTGTAGCGCACGTTCACCTCAATATGATTAGGTAATCCTTACTTAGGTAAGGCTAACCTACAGTCTTGTGCGATCTCAAGGAGCCCCCGTGCTGCCGATCCCCGAACGCGTCCGTACGCTCGCCGCGTCCGCGGCCGTCGCCCGCATGACCCTCGACGGCGTGCCGTCACCCGCCCGGGGCGGCGTGGACGGGCGGGGCCGTCCGGTGCTGCTGGTGCGACCCGGCGAGCGGCTGCACGCGCTGGACGACGAGGCGGTCGTGGCGGTGCATCTCACCGCCACGCGACGGCTCGGCGAGGTGGAGCACCCCCGCGGGCTGATCGAGGTGCAGGGATGGGCGCAGCCCGTACCCGCCGCCGAGGCGCGCGCGGCGGCGGTCGCGGTGGCTGCGGCCAGCCCGGACGAGGCGCTGTTCGAGGCGCTGGAGAGGTACGGCGAGCCCGGCGCGCCCCGGTTGCTGCGGCTCGACGTGGCCCAGGTGGCCTACCTGACCGGCCAGGAGTCGGGGATCCTCGACGCCGACGACTACCTCGACGCGAACCCCGACCCGCTGGCCGAGACGGCCGAACGGGTGCTGGCCCACGTCAACGAGGCGCACCGGGCCCAGCTCGCCGGCGGGGTGTCCCGGCGCCTCGGCGAGGGATCGCGCGACGGCGCGGGCGAGGTTTGGCTGTGGGAGCTCGACCGGTTCGGGGCGACGGTGCACGTGGACGGGTCGCTGATCCGCTTCCCGTGGCCGGTTCCGGCGCACACGGGGCAGTGTCTGGAGACCGCGCTGCGCGGCCTCCTGTGCACCTGCTGAGGCACCTCCGGAATCCACCGGCCGGGTGACGAGTCCCCTGACGAGCGGATAATTCAGACGTCATCGTCTTGATCACGATTAGTGGTGAATAGTCCGACCAGTGGCGGCGGGTCACTATCATCGGCGGCTGTGAGCGACACCGAGCGGCGCAGACGTGTCCTGATGCTCGCCGGCGTGCTGACCGGCACGGCCCTGCTGACCACGGCGGTGGTCCTGGGCGGCGGTGACCTCGCCGGGATACGACTGTCGCCGGCCGACCTGCCGGGCCGCGGGCCGGTGCGGCCGGTCACCGTGGCCGCCACGGGCGGCTCCGACCGTCTCCCCTCGTCCGGCCGGGTGCACACCGTCCCGCCCGTGCACTCCGCCGATCCCCCCACCCTCACCGCGGCGCCCTCCCGGACGCGCCCCCGCCCGACGCCGGAACGCACCCGCCGCACGCTCGCCACGACGTCACCGGAGCCGGTGGCCCCCGGCACGCCGGTGCGGACCACCCGCCCCGCCAGCCCTCCTCCGCAGGCCACCGCCGTGGCCCCCGGTTCCACGTCGAAGGGCGGCCCTCCGTCCGGCCACATCCCACCCGGCCGGACGAAGCAGCCGGACCCGCGCGACGGCGGGCCCGGCACGGTCAAGCCCCAGGAGGCGCAGGCCCGGCAGGGCTAGCCGCCGTCGAGCGGGTTCACGCCGGGAGCCGGGGGCTCACCCGGTCACCGCGACCTCGGTGGCCGGGAAGTCGCTGATCTTCACGGTGAGCCGGGAGGCGGTGGCCGGCAGCCCGAACAGGCTCCAGAACTCCCGCGCCTCGCCCGGTGCGAACTTGCCGGTGGACAGCCGGACGCCCGCCATCTCGGTGCACGCGCAGTACGTGACCGGGCCGTCGTCCCCCGCCACCTCGATGCGGCCCGGCAGGTACTGGCGGCGTTCGGCCTGGTCGGTGAGGCGGACGTTGCTGGCCGCCTGGTAGCGGTACGACATCCACTCGCTGGACCAGTTGAGCCGGTGGTGCCAGGCCTCGCGCTCGCCCCGGTTGGTGAGGCGGTAGGTGAGGACGCCCAGGCCGCCGGGCAGCCGGCGCAGCCCGGTGATCTCGGCCGTGAACGGCTGCCCCTCCGACCGGGCGCTCACCGTCGGGCCCGGCGCGGCGGCCGTCGCCTCACCGGGGGAGGTCGAGGGGGAGGCGGCGGCGGTGGGCGGCGGGGCCGCCTGACGCGGCTTGGCGAAGGTGACCGTGACCCTCCGGTTGCGGCGGCGGCCCTCCTCCTCGTCGTTGCTGTAGAGGGGGCGGCGCGAGCCGTACCCCTGGGCCGTGAAGCGGAGCCCGTCGCGGCTGACGAGCCCGGCGAGCGCCTTGCGCACCGCCTCGGCTCGGCGGCGGGACAGCGGGTCGTTGATGGCGTCGGTGCCCGTGGAGTCGGCGTGCCCGGCGATCTCGACGGTCGTGCCGGAGGAGGCGTCCACGAGCTTGGCGGTGCGCGCCAGGACCGTGCGCGCCCTGCCCGTCAGGTTGGCCTTGTCCACCGCGAAGAGCACGTCGGAGGAGAGGCTGACCTGCAGTTGCCTGCCGTCGTCGGCGGTCTCCTCCGACTTGTCGAGCGCCTCGGACGGCGTCGCGACCAGGTGGCGGACCGGGGTGACGCCGGACAGGTCGGGCATCTCCATGGCCGGCGGGTCGTCGCTGATGGGCACGTTCACGAGGGGCGGGGCGGCCGGGGTGACGACCGTGGCGGTGGCCGGGTTACCCGACGGGGCCGGCACGACGGCGTACACGCCGATGGACGCGCCGGGCTCGATGAAGTACTTCAGGCCGTCGCGGTCCTGGTGGGTGCACAGGCACTCCTCACCTCGCTGGTACGGCATCAGCCAGCGCCGGGCCTGCGCGTCGAGCACCCCGATGCCGGACGCCCAGACGAAGGCGCCGTTCCTGGCGAAGTTGTCCTGCAGGTCGGCGGACCACGGCAGGTCCTTCTCGCCGGTGTTGGACAGGCGGAGCCGGACGAGCAGGTGGGCGCCCTCGACCCGGTTGAGGCCGACGACCTCGATCTTGTACGTGGGCGTCTCGGTGCTGTGGGTGACCGCCAGCGCGGGCCCGGAGTCGGCGGCCGGGGTGGCCGGCGGGGCGCTCGACGGGGGTGCGGTCGTGGCCGGCCCGGACGGGGTGGGGGTGGGGGCGGCGGACGGGGGCCGCGTCGCCGGGTCCGCCGCGCTCGGCAGGGGCACGACGCCGCAGCCGGTCACGGCGAGAGCGAGCGCCACGGAGGTAGCAGTCAGGGTCTTATGCCACATCCGGCATATCCTGCCACACCATAAACACCCTTTTCGGGCGCTATGACGCGGAAGCAGCGCGTCTGGTCAGGCTGTCATCCACGGCGTCGGGCGACAGGACGTGGTCGAGGACCATCACCGCACAGCCGCTGATGCCCGCCCCCGCGCCCAGCCTGCTCGGCTCGATGCGCAGCCGGCGGGTGGCGAGCGCGGTCGAGCGGCGGTAGACGACCTCGCGGATGCTCGACACCAGCGGCCCGAACGTCTCGGCCATGTCGCCGCCGAGCACCACCACCGACGGGTTGAGGATGTTGACCGCACCGGCCAGCACCTCGCCGATCCGGCGGCCCGCCTCGCGCACGGTGGCCATCGTCCGCGCGTCGCCCGCGCGCACCAGCGCGGTCACGTCGCCGATGGTCTTGACGTCCTTGCCGGCCTCGCGAAGCTGGCGCAGCAGCGCGGTGCCGCTGGCGACGGAGTCGACGCAGTCGACGTTGCCGCAGCGGCACAGCACGCCGAGACCGTCGCGGACCGGGATGTGGCCGATCTCGCCGGCCGCCCCCATGGCGCCGCGCAGGATCTCGCCGCCCGCGATGACGCCCGCGCCGATCCTGGTGGACACCTTGACGAACATCAGGTCGGCCAGCTCGGGGTAGACGCCCCGGTGCTCGCCGATGGCCAGCACGTTCACGTCGTTGTCGACGAGCACGGGCACCGGGAAGCGCCCGCGGATGATCGGCGGGATCACCACGCCGGTCCACGACGCCATCACCCGGGCGCTCTCGGTGCGGCCTTCGGCGAACTCCACGGTCGCGGGCACACCCATGCCCACACCTTTGATCATCGTACGGGGACGGTCGCCGAGCAGCTCGTCCCAGGTGTCCATGAGCAGCGGCAGCACCACGTCGGGCCCCTGCTCGACGTCCATGGCGAACTCCCGGCCGGCCAGCTCGCGGGCCGCGAGGTCGCAGACGGCGACCCGGGTGCGGGTCGCCCCGAGCGCGGCCACCAGCACCACGCCGCCCGCGGCGTTGAACTCCAGCCGGACCGGGGGCCGCCCGCCGGTGGAGGGGGCGTCGGCGCGCTCCACGACGAGGCCGCGCTCGAGCAGCTCACCGACGCGCGCCTGCACCGCGGGGCGGGACAGGCCGGTCACCCGGCCGAGGTCCGCCCGTGTCACGGCCTCGCCCGTGCGGATGAGGCGGAGCACCTCGCCACTCGAGGCGAGCGTCGCGGCGGTACGTCGGGCCATCGGCTTAGTGAACCACAGGAGGTTAGGTAATGAAAACTCCGGACTTTTTCATCTCGAATGCCAAAACTCCGCTTGTGCACGACCCAAACTCTGACTAGTGTCCGTTCTGTCCCTCTTACAGATCATCGGAGTTCCGCCTTGTCCTCCCTCTCGACGTCCGCGCTCCCGACGTCCGCCGCGTACACGGCCGATCTGGTGGTGTTCGGCGGCACCGGAGACCTGTCCATGCGCAAGCTGCTCCCGGCGCTTTACCACAGCGACAGGGACGGCCGGCTCTCCCCGGAGACCCGCATCATCGCCCTGTCCCGCGGCGGGCTGGACGACGAGGACTTCCGCGGCAAGGTGGACGCCGAGGTACGCGACCAGGTGCCCGCCGGCGACCCGGCCGGCTGGCGGCGCTTCGTGAACCGGCTCCACCACGTGACCGTCGACGTCGGCGTCCAGAACGCCGACGACACGGCCGGTCCCGGCGGTTCCGGGTGGGACGCGCTGGCGGCGCTGCTGGCGGGGCACGAGGACCGCGACCGCGTCTTCTACCTCGCGAGCCCGCCGCGGACGTTCGGCACGTTCTGCCGCGAGGTGGCGGCGGCCGGTCTGGTCACGCCCCGCTCGCGGGTGGTGCTGGAGAAACCCCTCGGCCACGACCTGGCGTCGGCTCAGCACATCAACGACGAGGTCGGCGCGATCTTCGACGAGCAGCAGATCTTCCGCATCGACCACTACCTGGGCAAGGAGACGGTGCAGAACCTGCTCGTCCTCCGCTTCGCCAACGCCTTCCTGGAACCGATTTGGAACTCCCTCTGGATCGACCACGTGCAGATCACCGCCGCCGAGACCGTCGGCACGCCCGGCCGGCGCGGCTACTACGACCACGCGGGCGCGCTACGCGACATGGTGCAGAACCACCTGCTCCAGCTGCTCTGCCTGACCGCGATGGAGCCTCCGGCGCGCAACGACCGCGAGGCCATCCGCGACGAGAAGGTCAAGGTGCTGCAGTCGCTGCGCCCCATCACGGGCGGCGAGGTCGACCGGTTCACCGTGCGCGGCCAGTACGTCGAGGGTGACGGCATGCCCGGCTACCTCGACGAGCCCGGCTCCACCCCGCCGACCGAGGAGTCGTGCCGGGTGGAGACGTTCACCGCGATCCGCGCCGAGATCCGCAACTGGCGCTGGGCAGGGGTGCCGTTCTACCTGCGCACCGGCAAGCGCATGCCGCGGCGCGTGTCGGAGATCGTGGTGCAGTTCAAGGACGTGCCGCACTCCATCTTCCCGGGCGGGATGCCCAACCGGCTGGTGCTGCGGCTGCAGCCGGAGGATGGCATCGAGCTGCACATCATGGCCAAGGAGCCCGGCGCGGGCGAGGTCACGCTCAAGCCGGTGCCGCTGAGCCTGAGCTTCGGCAAGACGTTCACCGCACGGGTCCCCGAGGCGTACGAGCGGCTGCTCACCGATGTGCTGGCGGGCAACCCGACGTTGTTCATGCGCCGTGACGAGGTCGAGGCCGCCTGGCGGTGGATCGACCCGATCCTGGCCGCCTGGGAGACCTCCACCGAGCTGCCCGAGCCCTACCCCGCGGGCACGGCCGGCCCCGAGGGAGCCCGCGAACTGCTCGGCCGCAGCGGCCGCTCCTGGCACGAGGAGGAGTCGTGACCCCGCCCACCGCCCCCGGCAGCCGTCAGCCCTACGAAGGAGCGTCCTTGAACCCCGTCATCCAGGAGATCACGGACCGGATCGTCGAACGCAGCCGCGCCAGCCGTACCGTCTATCTGGAGCGGATCCGCCGCGACGGCGAGGCGGCCCGCGCCAAGGGGCCCGCCCGCGCCCACCTGGGCTGCGCGAACCTGGCCCACGGCTTCGCCGCCGCGCCCGCCGCCGACAAGCCCCTGCTGCGCGGCACGGCCAAGCCGGGCGTGGCGATCGTGACCAGCTACAACGACATGCTCTCCGCCCACCAGCCGTACGAGACGTACCCGCCGGTGCTGAAGGCGGCGGTGCGCGCGGCCGGCGGCGTCGCGCAGGTGGCGGGCGGCGTGCCCGCCATGTGCGACGGCATCACCCAGGGCCGCGCCGGCATGGAGCTGTCGCTCTACAGCCGCGACGTGATCGCCATGTCCACGGCCATCGCGCTGTCGCACGACATGTTCGACGCGACGCTGCTGCTCGGCGTCTGCGACAAGATCGTGCCCGGCCTGCTGATCGGCGCGCTGCACTTCGGGCACCTGCCCGCGGTGTTCGTGCCGGCCGGGCCGATGACCTCCGGGCTGCCGAACAAGGTCAAGGCCCGAACCCGGCAGCTGTTCGCCGAGGGCAAGGTGGGCCGCGACGAGCTGCTCGACGCCGAGGCCAAGTCCTACCACTCCCCCGGCACCTGCACCTTCTACGGCACCGCCAACTCCAACCAGGCGCTGATGGAGGTCATGGGCCTGCACCTGCCCGGCTCGACGTTCGTCAACCCGCACACCGAGCTGCGCCAGGCGCTGACCGAGGCCGCGGGCCGCCGGGCCGTGGAGATCACCGCGCACGGCTCCGAGTACACCCCGGTCGGCGAGCTGGTCGACGAGAAGGCGATCGTGAACGCCTGCGTCGCGCTGCTGGCGACCGGCGGCTCCACCAACCACACCCTGCACCTGGTGGCCATGGCCGCCGCGGCGGGCATCGTGCTCACCTGGGACGACCTGGCGTGCCTGTCGAAGGCGGTGCCGTCGCTGACCCGCATCTACCCCAACGGCCAGGCGGACGTGAACCACTTCCGCGACGCCGGCGGCATGCAGGTGCTCATCGGCGACCTCATCGACGCCGGGCTGCTGCACGCCGACGTGCTCACGGTGGCCGGACGCGGCCTCGACCACTACCGGTCGGCGCCGGAGCTGCGCGACGGCACCCTGGTGTGGGAGCAGGTCAGCGGAGGCAGCCAGGATCTGGACGTGCTGCGGCCGGTGTCCGAGCCGTTCGCGGCCGACGGCGGCATCCACATGGTCGAGGGCAACCTCGGCCGCGCCGTGAGCAAGGTGTCGGCCGTCAAGCCCGAGCACCTGGTGATCGAGGCCCCGGCCAAGGTGTTCGACGACCAGCTCGACCTGCTGAGCGCGTTCGAGGCGGGCGAGCTGGACGGACAGGACTTCGTCGCGGTCATCCGCTACCAGGGGCCGAGCGCCAACGGCATGCCCGAGCTGCACAAGCTGACCCCGCCGCTGGCCGTCCTGCTCGACCGGGGGCAGCGGGTGGCGATCGTCACCGACGGCCGCATGTCCGGCGCGTCCGGCAAGGTGCCGGCGGCCATCCACCTGTCGCCCGAGGCGGCCGACGGCGGGCCGATCGCGCTGGTGCGCGACGGCGACGTGGTCCGGCTCGACTCGGCGGCCGGGACGCTGGAGCTGCTGGTGCCGGCCGAGGAACTGGCCCGCCGCACGCCGGCCGGCCGGCCGCTGAGCGACGCCCAGTGGGTCGGCACGGGCCGCGAGCTGTTCGCGACGTTCCGCCGGATGGCGGGGCACGCCGAGCAGGGCGCGGGCATCTTCGGCGTCAGCGGCGCCGAGTCGCCGCACCACGGCCCCGGTCTCGGCTTCCCGGCCGAGGCGGGCGCCTCGCATCTGGAGACGAACCGGGTCGGCGCCCACGCGGGGGCCACCGAACGGGCGAGGATCGGCGGCCGGTGAGCGCTCTGCCGTACCCGTGGCTGGTCGCCGACATCGGCGGGACGAACGCGCGCTTCGGGCTGGTCACCGGCCCCGGCGCGCGGCCGTCGCAGGTGGCGGTCCTGGCGGGCGCCGAGCACCGCACCCTTCCCGACGCCGTGGCCGCCTACCTGGCCGAGCACGCGGACGGCGGGCGGCCGGGAGCGGCGTGCCTGGCGGTGGCCGGGCCCGTCGAAGGCGACCGGTACACCCTGACGAACCTGCCGTGGGCGGGCTCCGCCCGCGACCTCGGCGTGCCGAACGCGACGCTGCTCAACGACTTCGAGGCGCTGGCCCTGTCGCTGCCTCACCTGGACGGCGACGACCTGGTACCGATCGGCGGCCCCGACGGTCCCGGGGCCGGTCCCGTCCCGGGGCCGGGGGTCAAGGCCGTGCTGGGGCCCGGCACCGGGCTCGGCGTGGCCGGGCTGGTACCGGTGGGGAGCGGCTGGCTCCCGATCGCGAGCGAGGGCGGGCACGTGAGCGTGCCGGTGCAGGACGACCGGGAGCTGGAGGTCCTGCGCGTCCTGCGCGCCCAGGCCCGCCGCTCCGGGCGCCCCGGCTCCCCCGCCGTCACGCCTGCTCGTACGCCTGCTGTCGCGCCCGTCCACGGCGAGGCCGATCAGGTGGTGGCCGAGCGGGTCCTGTCGGGGCCCGGTCTCGTACGGCTGCACCGGGCGCTGGCCGAGGTGAACGGTGTGACCGCCCCCGAGCTGGCCGCCTCCGACATCGTGGCGCGACAGGACGACCCGCTGTGCGCCGAGACGATCGAGGTGTTCTGCGGGATGCTGGGCAGCTTCGCCGCGAACGTGGCCCTCACCCTGGGCGCCCGTGGCGGGGTTTACCTGGGCGGTGGCGTCCTGCCCCGTATCGTGGAACGCGTGTGCGCGGGTGACTTCCGTGCCAGATTCACCGCGAACCCCGACATGTCTGGATACCTGGATGCCATCGCGACGATGCTGATCGTGGCACCGCAGCCCGCCCTGACCGGCGCCGCAGCCTGGCTCGCCCGGCAGTCCGCCGGGCAATCCACCACCATGTCGACCACCGTGTCGACCGCCGTGTCCACCACCACGTCCACCACCACGTCCACCGGGACGTCGGCTGCCGCACCGGCTGCGGCGTCCGACGCACCGGCCGCCGGGGCCGCGTCCGGCGGCCTGACCACGACGACCGCGACGCCCTGACGGGCGCACGACAGCCGTACCGGGGGCCGATGCCCGTGTCCCCCGGCGGCCCCGATGAGGAGAACACCATGAGCCTGCTCGACCTCGCCCCCGTGATCCCCGTCGTGGTGATCGACGACGTGGAGACCGCCGTGCCGATGGCGCGGGCGCTCGTCGCCGGTGGCCTGCCGGTCATCGAGGTGACGCTGCGGACCGAGCCCGCGCTGGAGGCGATCGGGCGAATCGCCGCCGAGGTGCCCGACGCCGTGATCGGCGCCGGGACCGTCCGCACGGCCGGCGACGTGGCGGCCTCGGTGTCCGCCGGGGCGAAGTTCCTGGTGAGCCCGGGCGCCACGCCGTCGCTGGCGGACGCCATGGCCGCGAGCGGCGTGCCGTTCCTGGCCGGGGCGGCGACCGCCTCCGAGGTGATGGCGCTGGCCGAGCGGGGGCTGAAGGAGCTGAAGTTCTTCCCGGCGGAGGCGGCGGGCGGCGTGCCGTACCTGAAGGCGCTGGCGGGTCCGCTGCCGGACGTGCGGTTCTGCCCGACGGGCGGCATCAGGCCGGCCACGGCCGCCGACTATCTCGCCCTGCCGAACGTGGGCTGCGTGGGCGGCACCTGGCTCACCCCGGCCGACGCGCTCGCCGCCGGCGACTGGGGGCGCGTGGAGAAGCTCGCCGCCGAGGCCGCCGCCCTCCGCTGACCCGCACCCGCCGCCGCGGCTGGCACGCTCGTCCGGCGGCTCGTGCGTGGGGCGCGCGTCGCCCTGCGGACGCCACGACCCGGCGAGCGCGTCAGGTCGCCACCGGGTGGGCCCTTCCTCCGTTAGAGTCTGGGGGGAAAAGGGCATGCCGGGCGCAGGATCGGTCGGTTCGCGGCGGCGGGACGACGACGGCGAGAGGACAGCGACGTTGGGGCAGCAAGGCCGCTCCGCGGGCACCCCGCTGACGCCCGAGGACCCGCCGGCGATCGGCCCCTATGAGCTGGTCAGCCGCCTGGGCTCGGGCGGCATGGGCACCGTCTACCTGGCCAGGGGCGCCGACGGGGCGCAGGTGGCACTCAAGGCGATCCGCCGCGGCTACGCCGCCGACCCGGTCTACCGGGCGCGTTTCCACGAGGAGGTGTCCAACGCCCGCAAGGTCGCCTCGTTCTGCACGGCCCGGGTGCTGGACCACGGCGAGCACGACGGGGTGCTCTACCTCGTCACCGAGTACATCGACGGCATCTCGCTCGAGGACCACCTGATCCAGCACGGTGCGCTGCCGTCGTCCGTGCTGCACTCGGCCGCGGTGGGCGTGGCGGCGGCGCTGACCGCGATCCACGCGGCGGGCCTGGTGCACCGCGATCTCAAACCGGCCAACGTGATGCTGACCCTGGCTGGGCCGCGCGTGATCGACTTCGGGCTGGCCCGTTCGACGCACGTCGAGTCCCGCCACACGAACGCCGGCATGGTCATGGGCACGCCCGGCTGGATCGCTCCGGAGCAGGTGTTCGAGGGGCGGACGAGCCCGGCCGGCGACGTGTTCGCCTGGGGGTCGCTGATCGCCTACGCCGGGCTGGGTGGGCATCCGTTCGGCGAGGGTGACGCGTACGTGATGGCGGCCCGCGCCCGCACCGCGCCGCCCGACCTGCGGGGGCTGCCGGCGCCGCTGGACCGGCTGGTCGCCGCGGCGATCCACCCCGACCCCGCGCGCCGCCCCGCCGCGCGGCAGTTGCTGCTGGAGCTGGTGGGGGCGGCCGACGAGCCGGCCGCGCAGCTCGCCGCGACCCGTCACCTCACCAACGCGTGGAACCCCACGGAGTTCCCGCCGCTGGCGGAGTTCCCGCGGGGTCCGCGCGGCCCGCAGGGCGCTCCGGTGCCGCATGACTCCCGTGGACGGCAGGCCCCTCCCCCGTCCCCTCCGCAGGCGTCGTCCCGCACGGTGCGCGCCCCGCAGCCGCCGCCCGCGCATCCGGCGGCCCAGGTGCCGCATCCCGAGCGCACCGGCCCCGTGCCCCCGGCCCATCTCGCGGCCCAGGCGGGCCAGGTGCCGCCGCCGGAGCGCACCGGGCCGGTCCCGCCGGTGCACCCGGCGCAGGTGCCGCACGCCGAGCGCACCGGCCCCGTGCCCCCGGCCCATCTCGCGGCCCAGGTGCCGCCGTCCGAGCGCACCGGGCCGGTCCCGCCGTCACGGCCTCCCGGGCCGCCGCCGCTCCACCAGACGGGTCAGGGGCCGCTGCCCCGGCCCACGGGACAGCACACGGGTCAGGGGCCGCTGCCGCCGACGGGCATGTACGCGCCGCAGAAGCCGCGCCGGAGCGTCCTCACGGGCTGCGTGACGGCCGTGGTGATCGCCGTGGTGCTCCTCGTGCTGGTGCTGGCCGTGATCGCGTGGGTCTCACGGACGCCCGCCGTGGGCGCCGACACCACGGTGCAGGACGGCCGCCTGAAGTTCGCGGTGACGGCCACGAAGTGCCCCAAGCCCGCAAAGTCGGCCGAGCAGCGCACCTGCCGGGTCACGGTGCAGGTCGACAACATCGGCCAGGAGGCCCGGGTGCTCTACCCGGGCCAGCAGAAGCTGTTCGACGAGGACGACCGGCTGCACGGCGGCGTCCGGCTGCTCGACAAGGAGGGCTCGGAGATCACGCCGGTCCGGGTCGGCCCGGGCGGCTCCTTCACCGGCACGGTGGTCTTCGAGCTGCCCAGGGACGCCAGTCCCGCCGGGGTGGAGTTGCACGACTCGGGCCTGAGCAACGGCGTGCGCGTCACGTTCGGCTGAACCACGCTGCCGGGGATCACGCGGCCCGCCGGGCATCCGGCGTGGGTCGTCGGAGCGGGGCGTGATGGAATGGCCAGATCCGCGCACTCAGGAGGCATCATGGCCATCGTCTCTCGCGGCTTCAGCGGCCGCCGCAGGGAGGGCGGTGAGCGGCTCCCGCCCGGACAGTATCTGGTCGAGGACTTCCCCGTGCTGTCGGCCGGGCCGACGCCGGTGGTCCCGCCGGACCGGTGGGAGTTCGCCATCGACACCGAGTCCGGGCAGACGCACCGCTGGTCCTGGCGGGAGCTGATGGCGCTGCCGCGGCAGAGGCAGACGGTCGACATCCACTGCGTCACCCGGTGGACCAAGCTCGACACCACGTGGGAGGGCGTCTCGCTCGACGTCCTGTTCGAGGACGTGGAGACGACCGCCGACTACGCGCTCGTCCACTCCTACGGCGGCTACACCACCAACATGCCGCTCGACGACCTGCTCGACGGCAAGGCGTGGATCGCCTACCGCTTCGACGGCGAGGAGCTGGCCCCGGTGCACGGCGGCCCGGCCAGGCTGCTGGTGCCCCACCTGTACTTCTGGAAGTCGGCCAAGTGGGTGCGCGGCATCCGGCTGCTGGACGACGACTGGCCGGGCTTCTGGGAGACCGCCGGCTACCACAACTACGGCGACCCGTGGCGCGAGCAGCGCTACGAGGACGACTGATGGCGCGTCGCCCGACCTGGCGGCCCGCCCGGCTGGCCGAGGTCCGCCGGGAGACCGGCACCGCCCGCACGCTGCGCCTGGAGGTGCCCGGCTGGCCCGGCCACGTGGCGGGCCAGCACCTGGACCTCCGGGTCACGGCCGAGGACGGCTACACCGCCCAGCGCAGCTACTCCCTGGCCGCTCCCGCCGACGGCGACTCGGTCGAGCTGACCGTGGAGCAGGTGCCCGACGGGGAGGTCTCGCCGTACCTGACCGAGGTCATGGAGGTCGGGGACGAGGTGGAGGTCCGCGGGCCGGTGGGCGGCTGGTTCGTCTGGCGGGCGGAGGGCACCGCGCCGGTGCTGCTCGTGGCGGGCGGGTCGGGCATCGTGCCGCTGATGTCCATGATCCGGGCCCGGCGGCGGGCGGCCAGCCGCGTGCCGTTCCGCCTGATCTACTCGCTGCGCGACTTCGGCGGCCGCTACTACGCCGAGGAGCTGCGCCGCCCGGACCCCGGGCTGGACGTCACCTACGTCTACACGCGCACCCCGCCCGAGGGCTGGCGCCGCCCGGCCGCCCGGATCATGCTGGACGACCTGGCCGAGGGCGGCTGGCCCGCCGGCTTCGAGCCCGAGTGTTACGTGTGCGGGCCGACGGGGTTCGTCGAGGCCGCCGCCGACCTGCTCCTCGCACTCGGGCACGCTCCCCAACGCATCAGGACCGAACGCTTCGGCCCGACCGGAGGCTGACATGACCGCTGACCACCTCGACGGCAACGCGCTGGCCGGCCCGCTGTCCGAGATCTTCGCCACGGACGTCACCGCCGCCACCGGCCGGTGCGCGAACTGCGGCCTGGCCGGGCCGATCGCCGGGCTGCACGTGTACGGCCCCGAGCCCGGGCTGGTGGCCCGCTGCCCCGGCTGCGACGAGGTCGTCCTGCGCCTGGTGCGGGGACCCGGCACGGCCTGGCTGGACCTGCGCGGCACCGTCTCGCTGCGCGTGTCCCTGCCCGACTGACCAGCTCCGCGTGTCCCTGCCCGACTGACCAGCTCCGCGTGTCCCTGCCCGACTGACCGGCTCCGCGTGCGTCACGTCGGTCGAGACCTTCTCACCGGTGCGGCACAGCGGGCGATGCCGCATCCCCCGCCTGGTCGACCAGCGCCACGCGGACGGCCGACGGGTCCGTGCCCGCGAGGGGGACGCCGAAGACGGCCGTGCGGTCCCGGGCCGCGTACACGACGAACCTGACGCCGTCGTCGTCCCACACCTCCCGCACGTCGGAGGTGAGGTGCGCGGCGGCCGAGCAGTACGCGGGGCTGCGGTACAGCAGGCGCAGCGACACCTCCAGCGGGACGTCGCGCGGCGGCGGCGCGGCGAGCGGCCGGCGCAGCCGGACGAGCAGGCGGCGCAGCGGCGTCAGCCAGTGGCGGTCCAGCTCGGCCGACAGGGCGAGCAGTGCCACGACCTCCGCCGCGCCCAGGGCGGCGAGCGGCGGCGTCAGCGGGTGGGGCCCCGCCCACAGCGCCGCGACGGAGGCGGCGAGCAGCAGGCCCGCGCGGGCGAAGGCGCGGCGGTCCACCGGGCGACCGTGGCCGCCGAGGCACCCGCACGACGAGGTGGGAGCCACCCGGTGCGCGTAGCCGAGGTAGGCCAGGAACCCCGTGGACAGCGCGACGGCCGCCGCCGCCCCCGCCACGGGCCGGGTGGGCTGCAGCAGCAGCGCCGCCGCCACGGCGAGCTCCGCAGCCCCGACGAGCATGAGCGCGGGGACCGCACGCGCCGGGCCGGTGAGCCGGGCGAGGGCGGTCTGCCCGGCCCGCTCGCGCGCCCGCCGGCTGAGCAGTTTCGCCAGCGCGGCCCAGACGAGGAAGAGGGCGATCACGTACGGCTGCGGCGCGGCGATCCCGTGCATGCGGCGCTCCTAGTGGGGGGAGAAGACGGTGGCGATGTCGACCTCGTTGGTGTCCGGCCGCCAGGCGCCGAGGACCTGCACGTGCTGGCCGACGCGCAGCACGGACAGGTCGCCGGAGGACGGGCCGCCCGCGTGGATCGCCACCGACGTGCCGGCCACGACGTGGCAGAGGATGTCCTGACCCTTGTGGTCGAGGTGGACCTTCTCGCGGGTGATGTTCTTGACGTGGCCCTTGATGTTGACGATGTTGAGCCAGACGGACTCGGCGGCGAGCATCCCGTCGGGCATCCGGACGCCCCTGGCGTACAGGCCGTCACCGGGTTTGGCCTGGTCGAAGCCGACCGGGCCGAGCTTCCACAGGCTCGTGCCGCCCACGACGCGGATGGTGTGGAAGACCATGTTCGAGCCGAGGACGAGCAGCGTGTCGTCCTTGACGGACCGGATGCGGCCCTCGGCGAAGTCGGGGTCGGGGGTGCCGGGCTCGACGCCCGGCGCGGGTCCGGCGGCGAAGGCGGCCTCGGGGCCCAGCGAGCCCAGCGCGGTCGCGGCGACGACGCCGGCGCCGGTCCCGAGCAGGGCGGACTTGAGCAGGTCTCTCCTGCTGGTCATCGGCTGCTCCTAGACGGTCGAGATCTCGCACGGCCGCAGGCCGGTGGACAGACTCGCGATCCGGCTGTAGGCGGCCGGGGTGAGGTCGATGAGCCGGTTGCTCGCGCAGGTGGAGCCGCAGCAGCTGCGCTCGCCGCAGAACAGGTCCGTCTGCGGGCCGCAGTCGGCGATGGCGGTGACGACGGCGCCCCCGCCGCACAGCGATGTGGTGCGGTGCTGGTAGCCACAGGTCCGGCGGGACAGCGAAACGCCGCAGGCGTCGGGCCGGGTGATGGCCCAGCAGGCGTCGGAGGTGTTGGGCCAGGCGTGCTGCAGGCTCCCGGAGTTGCAGGTGCCGCAGGCGCCCTTGCCGGTGCTGCTGCACGGGCCCCAGGCGGTGCCGCAGCAGAACCAGGAGACTTCTCCCCGGACGGGGGCTAAGAGATCGACGGGCGGGTCGGTGGACGGGGTACGGGCCATGCGCGTCCTCCTTGGTGGGCTCTGGCTGATCCCCCGATGGATGGTGCGGCGCCGCTGAAGGTTTCCGACTGATCCATTGATAACATGTAAGAATTTTTCGTCAATGCCCTGCCGTCGCCGAGTGTGGCGGGGTCGTGGGAGAGGCGGGGCGAGGCGCGTCCCGGGCGGGCCGCCGCCGGGTGCGGGCGGCCCGCGCGGTCAGGGGGCCAGGAGGGCGGATGCGGTGATCGGCGACTCGTGGGTGCCGGGCACCGTGCAGGCGTGGGCTCCGGCCCTGGCGCCGAGCCGTACGCACTGCTCCGGCGGCAGGCCGCGCAGCCTGCCGTACAGGAAGCCGGAGACGAACGCGTCGCCGGCGCCGTTGCTGTCGGCCACCGGGCCGGGCAGCGGCGCGGCGGGGAAGGCGCGCGCGGTCCCGCCCCGGGTCAGGACGAGGCAGCCGTCGGCGCCGCGCGTGCAGACCACCGTCTCGGCGCGCCCGCGCTCCACGATGTCGCGCATCGTCGCCTCGGGCTCCGCGAGGGCGGCGGCGGACAGGAAGACGAGGTCGGACCGGTAGGCGAAGTCCTTGTGGTAGTCGTCGCGGCCGTTCCAGTCGTGCAGGTCGGTGGAGACGGGCACACCGGCGAGGTCGTCGTAGGTGTGGCGGCCGAAGTCGGTGATCGAGACGTGCGCGTGGCGCGCCCGCACGCCCGTGTAGAGCTCGGGCGCCAGCCGCTCCCCCGGCGTGACCTTGGGGTCGAACAGCGACGTGCGCCGGCCGTCGGGGCCGACGAGCAGGACGCTGCGCCGGGTGCCCGCTTCGGCGCGCCCCCACGCGCAGTCGACGCCGCGCATCGCCTGCCGGATCAGCGCGCCCTGCGGGTCGTCGCCGATGAGGTCGGCGAACGCGACGGACAGGCCGAGCGCGGCACAGCCGAGCGCCACGCCGGCGCCGGTGTTGCCGATGCGGTCGATGACGGGCGGCACGGCGTAGGTGTCGGCGTACGGCAGCGGCAGCTCGGGCACGTAGACGGTCGTGTCGACCCCGGCCCCGCCGAGGACGAGCACGTCGTGCGTGACGCCGGGCTCGGGGTTCACCGGTTGACCAGGGGGCCGGAGCCGGTCGAGCCGCGCACCACGAGCTCCGGCTGGAAGACCAGCTCGACGTGCTTGGCGGGCGCGCCGTTGACCTCTTCGAGCAGCGTCTGCACGGCCGCCGACGCCATCGCGCCGATCGGCTTGCGCACGGTCGTCAGCGGCGGGTCGGTGAACGCGATCAGCGGCGAGTCGTCGAACCCGACCACCGACACCTCCCCCGGAACCGACAGGCCCCGGTCACGGCAGGCCCGGATGGCGCCCAGCGCCATCAGGTCGCTGGCGCACACCAGCCCGGTGCAGCCGCGCGCCAGGAGCTGCGCGGCGGCGGCCTGCCCGCCCTCCACGGAGAACAGCGAGCTGGCGATGAGGTCGTCCACGTCGGTCGCGCCGAGGAGCTGGGCCATGGCCTGCCTGTACCCTTCGATCTTGCGGATCACCGGGACGAACCTGCGCGGCCCGAGGGCCAGCCCGATCCGTTCGTGCCCGAGGTCGACGAGGTGCTGCACGGCCAGCCGGGCGGCGAGCCGGTCGTCGACGGAGATGAACGGCGCCTCGATGTGCTGGTTGTAGCCGTCGACCAGGACGATCGGCAGTCCCCGGTCGGTGAGGCGGGTGTAGCGGTCCATCCGGGCGGTGGTGTCGGCGTGCAGGCCGGACACGAACACGATGCCGCTCACCCCGCGGTCCACGAGCAGCTCGGTGAACTCGTCCTCGGGCGCGCCGCCGGGCAGCTGGGTGCACAGCACCGGCGTGAAGCCGTGCTGGGTGAGCGCCTTCTCGATGGCCTGCGCGAACGCGGGGAAGATGGGGTTGTCGAGCTCGGGCGTGACCAGACCGACCAGCCCGTTGCTGCGCTGGCGCAGGCGCGGCGGACGTTCGTAGCCCATGAGGTCGAGCGCGGCCATCACGGCCTGCCGGGTCGCGGCCGAGACGCCCGGCTTGCCGTTGAGCACCCGGCTGACCGTCGCCTCGCTCACGCCTGCCTGGGAGGCGATGTCGGAAAGCCGCGCGTGACCGTTCATGGCAGCCACTTTACTTTCCACCAGGCGGCCGAATCGGGCGCTCCGGGCTCGTCGGAGGCGATCAGCAGCTCGCCGTCCACCCGGAGGTCGGCGGGCTCCCCGGTGAGGTTGACCGCGCACACGACGTCGCCGCGGGAGAAGACCAGCGTGCCCTCGGGCGAGTCGTGCCAGACGAGGTCGCCCCGCAGCGCGGGCCGCAGCCGCAGCGCCCGCCGGTACAGCTCCAGCGTCGAGCCGGGGTCCTCCTGCTGGGCCGCCACGCTGAGCTCGGCCCAGTCGTCGGGGATCGGCAGCCACGGGTCGCTCCAGCCGGACTCGCGCGTCCACGGGATGGGCACCCGGCAGCCGTCGCGCCCGCTGTCGGGGTCGCGCAGCCGCTGCGGGTCGCACAGCACGTGGTCGGGCAGGTCCAGCACCTCGGGCAGGCCCAGTTCCTCGCCCTGGTAGACGTAGGCGGAGCCGGGCAGGGCCAGCGTGAGCAGCGCGGCGGCGCGTCCCCTGGCCAGGCTGCCGTAGCGGGTGACGTGCCGCTTGACGTCGTGGTTCGACAGCACCCAGGTGCTCGGCGCGCCGACGGAGCCGGCGGTGGCCAGCGACTCGTCGATCACCCGGCGCAGCGCGGCGGCGTCCCAGGGCGCGAAGAGGAAGTGGAAGTTGAACGCCTGGTGCAGCTCGTCCGGCCGGACGTAGCGGGCCAGCCGCTCGGAGGTGGGCGCCCACGCCTCGGCCACGCCGATGCGGTCGCCGGGGTAGGAGTCGAGGACGCGGCGCCAGGCGCGGTGGATCTCGTGCACGCCGTCGTTGTCGAAGAACGGCACGGGCTCGGCGCCGATCAGCCGGGAGTGGCCGGGGCGGCCGACGTCGGGCAGGCCGGCCGGCTTGACCATGCCGTGCGCCACGTCCACCCGGAAGCCGTCGACGCCGAGGTCGAGCCAGAAGCGCAGGACCGACTCGAACTCCGCGCGCACCTCGGGGTTGTCCCAGTTGAGGTCGGGCTGGGAGGGGTCGAACAGGTGCAGGTACCACTGCCCGTCCTCGACCTGTGTCCAGGCCGGGCCGCCGAAGATCGACTCCCAGTCGTTCGGCTCGTCGCGGAAGATGTAGCGGTCGCGGTGCTCGCCGCGCAGCGCCTCCTGGAACCACGGGTGCTCCGAGGAGGTGTGGTTGGGCACGACGTCCACGATCACCCGCAGGCCGTGGCCGTGCGCCTCGTCGATCAGCGCCTTGGCGTCGGCGAGGGTGCCGAACAGGGGGTCCACGTCGCGGTAGTCGGCCACGTCGTAGCCGAAGTCCTTCATCGGCGACGGGTAGAACGGCGTCAGCCAGATGGCGTCCACACCCAGGCCGGCCAGGTACGGCAGGCGGTCGCGCACGCCGATCAGGTCGCCGACGCCGTCGGCGTCACCGTCGGCGAAGCTGCGCACGTACACCTGGTAGATCACGGCATCGCGCCACCATGCGGTCATCAGGGCACCCCCAAGAAGTCGTCACCATGAAAGCGATTACCGCAACTTTACGCAAGTCCTTCCAGGTCTCGTTTTGTCATGCTTCGACCTCTGCCGTCCCAAATGTGGGCCGAAAACACGACCGAATTAGATCTTTCATGTCAAGGGTGGACATCAACTGTTAAAGCGCGATGTACTACCTCTCCAATCAGCCCCGTCACAGGTGACACGCGCGCAAGGTGTGAGCCCATGAGCTCCGTCGTTCTCGACAAAGTGACCAAGGTTTACCCAGGCGGCCACCTGGCGGTGGACCGGATGAGCCTGAAGGCCGAAAACGGCGAGTTCCTGGTGCTGCTGGGCCCCTCCGGTTGTGGCAAGTCGACGCTGTTGCGCATGATCGCCGGCCTGGAGGAGATCACCCGGGGCGACCTGTGGCTGGACGGCGAGCTGGCCAACCACCTGGCGCCGCGCGACCGCGACGTGGCCATGGTGTTCCAGAACGGCGCTCTCTACCCGCACCGCACGGTCCGCGGCAACATGGCATTCCCCCTGGAGATCGCCAAGGCCGACCCGACGAAGATGCGCGAGCGGGTCACCGAACTGTCCAAGGTCCTGCACATCGAGGAGACGCTCGAACGCCGCCCCGGCACCCTGTCCGGCGGCCAGCGGCAGCGGGTCGCGATGGGCCGGGCGATCGTCCGCCAGCCCAAGCTGTTCCTCATGGACGAGCCGCTGTCCAACCTCGACGCGGGCATGCGGACCGAGCTGCGCATGGAGATCTCCGCCCTGGTCAGGTCGCTCGGCGTCACCACGATCTACGTCACGCACGACCAGGTCGAGGCGCTCACGCTGGCCGACCGCATCGCCATACTCAACCGCGGGGTGCTGCAGGACGTCGGCACCCCGGCCCAGATCTACAACGACCCGGCGACGGCGTTCGTGGCCGCGTTCCTCAACTCCCAGCAGCTCAACCTGCTGGCCGCCACGGTGCACACGCCGCAGAACCAGTACGTGCTGCTCGACTTCGGGCCGCACCGGCTGATCATCCCGTGGAGCGATCCCAGGGCGTACGCGATCTCCCAGTACGTCGGCGGCCAGGTGCTGGTCGGCGTGCGACCCGACGGGCTGGCTCCGGTGCCCGAGTCGTACGACGGGCCGGCGTTCTTCGGGCGGGTGCGGGCGCTGGAGTACCACGGGCACGAGTGGCTCGCCTACATCGAGTGCGGCGTGCCCGCCGTGCCCGTGCCCGAGCCCCCGGACCGGCGCGTGGCCGCCCACGGCCCCGAGGGGCCGGGCCGGCTCGGCGGCATGGTGCGCCGCCTGTTCGGCAACCGCGAGGAGCGGGAGGAGCAGGAGCAGGTGGGCCAGCATCCCGGCAGCGGGACCCACCGCCGCGCCGACCTGATCGTCCGTCTGGGCGGCCGGCCGGTGTGGCGGGCCAACGACGCCGCCAAGGTGGGGGTGGACGTGTCCCGCCTGATGCTCTTCCGGCCGGACGGCTCCCGCATCGACACCCCACGCCGCTGATCACTCTGCGTCAGGGTGCGGAATACGCCTTGATCCTTTACAAAGGGCACGCGTGAAGAAGCTGTCCCCAGTGAACGACAAGGATCCCCCATGACGATGCTCAGCAGGCGAAGGCTGTTCCAGGCGGGCGCGGCGATCGTGCCGGCCGTCGCGTTGGACACCGCGTTCGCGCGGGCGAGCTCCGCCGCGACGGTGGAGACCTCGGGAGTGGCCCCCGCCGCCCTCGCCGGGTTCGACCGGGTCATGAAGACCTACGTGGCCGAGCGCGGCATCTCCTGCGCGCAGCTCGCCATCTCGAAGAACGGCCGGCTCGTGCTGGCCCGCGGCTACCGTTACGCCACCGACGCGCGGGCCGTCCCCGCGGTGTCCCCCACGTCGCTGTTCCGCCTGGCCAGCCTGAGCAAGCACATCACCGCGGCGGCCGTCATCCGCCTGGCCCAGGACGGCAGGCTCAGCCTGTCGGCACCGGTCGCCCCGCTCCTC
The DNA here is from genome assembly GCF_014207745.1 of Nonomuraea muscovyensis. Taxonomy (NCBI): domain Bacteria; kingdom Bacillati; phylum Actinomycetota; class Actinomycetes; order Streptosporangiales; family Streptosporangiaceae; genus Nonomuraea; species Nonomuraea muscovyensis. Next base: position 13,349 of record NZ_JACHJB010000005.1, on the reverse strand, counting down.
GGCCTGTCGACCGCGACCGACCCCCGGCTGGCCAAGGTGACGGTGTGGCGGCTGCTGCAGCACACCGGCGGCTGGGACCGGGACATCTCCAAGGACTACCTGTACCTGGACCACACGATCGCCGCCGCGCTGGACGTCCCCCTGCCGATCGACCAGGACGACATCATCAGGTACGCGGGCAACCGCCCGCTCGACTTCGACCCCGGCTCCCGCTTCGCCTACAGCAACTACGGCTACCTGCTGCTCGGCCGGATCGTCGAGAAGGTGTCGGGGATGAGCTACGAGTCGTACGTCAAGCAGAAGCTGCTGGCCCCCGTGGGCATCACCAGGATGCGGCTGGGCCGCACGCCGCGTTCCCAGGCGGCGGCCGGTGAGGTGATCTACGATTCGGCGTACACCGCCAAGACCGTCACCGACGCGTCCGGCACCGTGGTGCCCACGCCCTACGGCGGCTTCAGCATGGAGAACCGCGGCCCCGGCGGCGGCTGGCTCGCCTCGGCGGTCGACCTGGTCAGGTTCGCGAAGGTCTTCGACGCCCCGGGCCCGGTGCTGAACGCCACCTCGATCGGCCGGATGTTCGCCAAGCCCGAGATCGGGACGAACGCCGACGGCTCGTGGTACGGAGCCGGCTGGTACGTGCGCCAGGTGCCGGGACACCTGAACACCTGGCACGCCGGGTCGCTGCCCGGGACGTACACCTACCTCGCCCGGCTGCAGAACGGCTTCACCTACGCCGCGCTGTTCAACCGCCGCGAGGAGGGCGGCAGCCTGGACTTCGACGTGCTGAGCCCGCGGATCAACGACGAGATCGGCAAGGTGACCACCTGGCCCACCACCGACCTCAGCTCCCGCTACTTCTGAGCACCCCGCGCACCCGGACGACGGGAATCGCCGGGCCGCCTGGGCGGCCCGGCGATGCGGGGCGATCCGGCTCCCGTTCCGCCGGAAAAATCCGGACTCATGGCGTTCTGGGGACGGATGTGTACTGTCGGGAGCAAGATTCTTCCCCGACCGTCTGGAGCCGTTCGAGATGTCGCTGTGGAAGGCGCTGGAAGGCGCGCGGGTGCTCGATCTCGCGCAGCCGATGCGCAGGGGCATGCCGCAGTCCCCCAACCACCCGCCGTTCCGGATGACGCTCGAACGCCGGCACGGTGACCTCGTCAGGCCCGACGGCGGCTCGGCCGCCAACGAGGTCATCGTCACCGGCGGCCACGTGGGCACGCACGTGGACGCGCTCGCGCACGTGTCGCAGGACGGCCTGCTGCACGGCGGCCGGCCCGCCGCCGAGGTGATGTCGCACGAGGGGTTCAGCGCGCTCGGCATCGACGCCTTCGAGCCGTACGTCGGCCGTTGCGTGCTGCTCGACGTGGCATCGGCGCACGGCGTGGACACGTTGCCGCCGGGCTACGAGGTGACCGCCGGCGACCTGGCCAGGGCCGCCCGGGACGTGGAGATCCGCGAGGGCGACGCCGTGCTGGTGGGCACCGGCTGGTCGCGGCTGTGGCAGTCGGCGGAGGACTTCACCGGCCTGCGCGGCGGCGCTCCGGGGCCGGGCATCGGCGCGGCCCGGTGGCTGGCCGAGCGGCGGCCGCGCGTGGTGGGCGGCGAGACCGTCGCCTTCGAGCACGTCCGCCCCGGCCGGGGACACGCCACGCTGCCGGTGCACCGCATCATGCTGGTGGAGGCGGGGATCAACATCGTGGAGACCATGCGGCTGGCTGACCTGCTGGACACGGGGGTGCGGGAGTTCGCGCTCGTGCTGAACCCGTTGCCGATCGCCGGCGCCACCGGCGCCCCCGTCCGGCCGCTCGCCCTGCTCGCCTGACCCCCGTCCCCTCGTCCCTCCGTGATCCAACCCCCCAGCAGCACCCAGGAGGCACCGTGACCACGCACGTGCAGCGGCTCGCCGAGTTCGCCGTCCGCTGCCGCGACCAGGGCGTTCCCGAGCGGGTGCGCGCGGACGTGGCCGGGCGGGTGACGGACGTGCTGGGCAACTGCCTGGCCGCCCACGCCGACCCGGACGGCGACGCCGCGCCCGCCGTGCTGCGGGCCGTGCGCCGCTGGGGCGGCACCGGGGAGGCCACCGCCGTGGGCAGCGGCGACCGGCTGCCGGCGCCGTCCGCCGCGCTGGTCAACGGCACGCTGGCGCACGCCCTCGACTACGACGACACCCACCTGCCGTCCGTGCTGCACCCGAGCGCCCCCGTGGTGCCGGCCGCGCTGGCCGCCGCCGAGGCCACGGGCGCGGACGGCGCCGCGCTGGTGGCGGCGGTCGCGGCGGGCATCGAGGTGTGCAACCGGCTGGGCATGGCCTCCTACCTGCCCGAGGCGCGCAACTCGCTGTTCTTCGAGCGGGGCCAGCACGCCACCTCCATCTGCGGCACGCTGGGCGCGGCCGTCGCGGCCGGGCTGCTGTTCGGGCTGGCGGAGGACGGCATCGCGCACGCCACCGGGGTGGCGGCCAGCATGGGGGCGGGGCTGCTGGAGGCCAACCGCACGGGCGGGACGATCAAACGGGCGCACTGCGGCTGGGCCGCCCACTGCGGGGTGTCGGCGGCCGTGCTGGCGCTGGAGGGGGTGACGGGGCCGCCGACGGTGCTGGAGGGCAGGTTCGGCTTCTTCGGGGCCTGGCTGGACGGCCGCTACGACGAGTCGGCGATGCTGTTCGCGCTGGGCCGCAGGTGGGAGCTGCTGCGCACCGTCTACAAGCCGTACCCGACGAACCACTTCACCCACCCCGGCATCGACTGCGCCCTGGCCCTGCGCGCGGACGGGCTGCGGCCCGCCGAGGTGGACGAGGTGGAGGAGGTGGAGCTGGGCGTGGCCGCTCCGGTGCTGCGCACGATCGCCGAGCCCCGGGAGGAGAAGGTACGGCCGCGCACGCCGTACCACGCGAAGTTCTCCGGCCCCTACACCGTGGCGGCGGCGCTGCTCGGCGGCGGGGGGCTCGGCCTCGCGGCGGACGACTTCGCCGCCCTGACGCCCGACCGGCTGGCGCTGGCGGCGCGGGTGCGGTGCGTGGCGGACGAGCGGGCGTCGGAGATCTTCCCGCGCGCGTTCGCCGCCGTGCTGCGGGTACGGCTGCGCGGCGGCGCCCTGCTGGAGCACCGGGTGGACTCCTCCCGGGGCGGCCCGGAACGGCCGCTGACACGGGAGGAGCTGGCGGTCAAGTTCCGCGCGAACGCGGGCCGGGCGCTGCCGGCGGACCAGGTCGAGGCGCTACTGGCGGCGGCCCGCGAGCTGCCGGTGTCGCCTTCTCCGGCGGCGCTGCTCCGCCTGACGGTCGCCCGGCCGCGTTGAGGTCGCGCCGAGGTCGCGCCGAGGTCGCGCGGGGACGGCGTGACCGCATACGCCTGCCGGGGCCGCCTCAGCGTGGCGGGATGCTCCAGCGAGGGCCGTCGGGGGTGTCCTCGACGAGCACGCCGCCCTCGGCCATGGCCTGCCTGAGCGCGTCCGCCGTCTCGTAGCCTCCCTTGCCGCGCACATCCTCGCGCAGCGCCAGCAGGGGGACCACGAGGCGGCGCAGGCCGGCGGCGGGCGCCACCTCGCCCAGGCGGGCGACCAGCAGCCGCATCAGGTCGCGGGCCTCGTCCACGCCGCCGGTGTCCTCCTCGGTGTCGGCGGCCCAGTGGACGAGCTCGGCTTCGAGGTCGAGCACGGCGCGGGCGGCGGCGGCCGGGTCGGGCTCCGGGCCGGCCAGAGCCGTCGAGAAGCGGCGTTCGCACGAGCGGACCGTCTCCTCCAGCGTGGCCCGGGCAGGCAGGGCAGAGGGCAGGGCAGGGGGCGGCGCGGCGGCCGGGCGGACGGCGCCGCCGGTCCCTTCGGCGAGGCGGCGCAGGTCGGCCAGGCCGGTGCGGGTGCCCGCCGGCAGGACGGCCGCCGAGCCGGGCAGCCGCACGGTCAGCCCGCCGCGGCCCGCCACCTCCACGGTCTCGGCGTCCAGGTCGACGAGCACGGCGGTGTGCTCGTCGATGCCGAGGACGGCGGCACCCGGCGGCAGGTCGCGTTCCATGCGGGCCAGCCGCCGCTCCCCCAGGTAGCAGAAGCGGGTGTCGTGGGTGCCGCCCTCGGCGTTGTCGAAGTGCGGGATGACGACGGCGCGCAGGCCGAGCGGCTCCAGCAGGCCGAGCCCGGGGCGCCAGTGCGGCTCGGCGCCCACCTTGTAGATCTCGTACACGGGCACCGTGGCCAGGCCGGCCGTGCACGCCGCCGCCGAGGCCAGCACGGTCACGCCCTGCCGGCCGCGGACGCGGGCCCGCAGGTCGCGGCCCACCGGCCCGCCGGCCCACCGGTCAAGCGCGTACGTGGGGCTGCCCGGCCCCGCGAACACCCAGCCGGCCCCGGCCACGTCGCCGGACACCTCGACCCGCAGTCCCACGCTGCGCTCGAAGTAGCGACGGGCGCGGGCGGAGATGTCGGCGGCGTTCTCCTGGAAGGCGTACGGGGTGTCGAGCAGCACCGCGCGCGCCCCCGGCCGCAGCCGCCCGGCCACCGCGCGGTGGACCTCCACCATGGTCGGGCTGGTCTCGCCCGACCCGATCAGCACCAGCATCCCGGGCACGGCCTGTCCGCCTCTCTCTCGCACGCCCTCGACTACAGCCATGCCCGACCCCGTCTTCAAGACCTCTGGCCATATGCGCTGCAGATGTTGTTGCATATGGCTGGCAGTAAGTTGACGGCGGTGACGGGAAGACACCTGGTCGCGGTCGAGACGATCCTGCTACGGGCTTGTCGGGCGGGTCTCCGGGTGGCTCAGGCGCGGGCGAGGCGGCGGCCGAGCGCCTGCATGGGACGTTCGACGAACCGGTACGCCAGCGCGCTCACCCCCAGCACCACGGCCAGGGCCGCGACCGACATGGCGAGCTGCAGCGGCAGCGGTGAGCGGCGCAGGTCCCCGGTGACCTCGTAGAAGTACTTCAGCAGCGGATGGTGCACCAGGTAGAGCGAGTAGCTGATCAGTCCGAGCCAGGTCAGCAGCCGCGGCAGGCGCCGCCCGCGCAGCGCCATGGCGCCGGCGAAGGTGACCGCCGCCAGCACGAGCGTGGTGATCCACACGTCCGGCTCGGCCCACCACCAGCCCGACATGACCGCCCGGACGGGCGCGACGGCGACCAGCGCGGCGGCGGCGGCCACCGGCCAGAGCGTGCCGCGGCCGCGTTCCCAGCGGTGGACGGCGGTGCCCGCGAACATCACGCCCAGCACGGTGACGCCCATCCACGGCACCCGGCTGCCCAGCACCAGCAGCGTCACGCCCATCAGGCCCAGCGCGCACGCCCCGGCCGCCCGGAACCTGCCCGAGACGACGCAGGCCAGCCCGGCGGCGAACACCGCGGCCGAGGCGTACGCCACCCAGCCGCCCGAGACGACGGCCCCGGCCACGGCCACCCCGACGACGACCGAGCCGGCGGCGAACAGCACGGCCAGCAGCCCGCTGCGCCGGTGCACCCCGGCGACGAACAACGCGGTCACCAGGAGGTAGAAGACCATCTCGTACGACAGCGTCCACATGGTGTCGGCGACGCCCCCCACGCTCACCACGTCGAGCAGCATCGTCGCGTGGGCCGCCACCGCCGACCCGTCGCGCGGCACCTCGCCCCGCACCGGGACCCACCACGCCAGCCCCACCACCAGGGCGGTGACCCCCAGGTAGAGCGGGTAGAGCCGGAAGGCCCGGCCGATCCAGAACCTGCGCACGTCCCCGTGCCGTTCCAGCGACGCCGGGATGATGTAGCCGCTGACCAGGAAGAACACCATGATCCCGTAGACACCGAGGCTGAACCAGAACGGCCGCAGCGACGGCAGGAACCACGGCAGCAGATGCTCGGCCACCACCGCCATGGCCCCGATCCCCCGCAACGCGTCCAGCCACGCCAGCCTCTCGGCGGCGGCCGTGGGTGGGAGGGTGGGGTGGCCGGGGGGTGTGGGCTTCGGCGGCGGCTGGGCGGCGGCGGCTGGTGACACCCGCCCCAACCTACCCATATCCACTCAAGTGATGCGACGGCTACGCAGAGGCGCGTGGTGGCCGCCCTGCCGCGGTCACCAGCCGACGCGGCCCTTGCCGGAGACGAGCGCGCGGGCGATGACCAGGCGCTGCACGTCGTTGGTGCCCTCGCCGATCGCCATCAGCGGCGCGTCCCGGTAGAGCCGCTCGACCACGTACTCCTGCGAGTACCCGTAACCGCCGTGGATCCGCATCGACTCCAGCGACGCCTTCAGCGCCACCTCCGAGGCGAAGTACTTGGCCATGCCCGCCTCCATGTCCACCCGGGCGCCGCCGTCGGCGCGGGAGGCGGCCCAGTAGGTGAGCAGCCGCGCCGCCTGGATCTCGGTGGCCAGGTCGGCGAGCTTGAGCTGGACGGCCTGGAAGTCGGCGATGGGCTGCCCGAAGGCGGTGCGCTCGCGCGCGTAGCCGAGCGCGGCGTCGTAGGCGGCCTGGGCGACGCCGACGGCACGGGCGGCGATGTTGATGCGGCCCAGCTCCAGCCCGCCGAGCACCTGCTGCATGCCGCGTCCTTCGACCCCGCCGAGCAGCGCCGCGACCGGGACCCGCACCTCGTCCAGCACGACCTCGCACGTCTCGGTGCCCTTGTAGCCGAGCTTGGGCAGGTCGCGGCTGACGGCGAAGCCCGCCGACGAGGGGTCGACGAGCAGCACCGACATGCCCTTGTGGGCGGGTTCGGTGATGGAGGTCTTGACCAGGACGGGGAGCGGGTCGGCGTGGCGGGCGTTGGTGATCCACGTCTTGGTGCCGGTGACGACGTAGTGGTCGCCGTCGCGGACCGCGCGGGTGGCGATGCCCTGCAGGTCGGTGCCGGCGCCGGGCTCGGTGAGCGCGATCCCGGTACGGCGGGCGCCCGTGGCCAGGTCGGGCAGGTGCAGCCGCTTCTGCTCGTCGGTGCCGTGGCGGGTGATCATGGAGCAGGCGATGGAATGGGAGCCGATCGTGCCCGCCACGCCCATCCAGCCGCGCGCGATCTCCTCGAAGACCAGCGCGAACGACACCATGTCGGCCGCCAGCCCGCCGTACTCCTCGGGCACGGACAGGCCGAACAGCCCCATCCGCTTCATCTTCTCGACGATCTCGGTGGGATGGCGGCCGGAGTGCTCCCACTCGGTGGCGACGGGAACGATCTCCTTGTCCACGAACGCGCGCAGCGTCTCGCGGAAGGCCCGCTGCTCGTCGGTCAGCTCGAAGTCCATGCGGTCTCCGTTCGCTCAGGGGGAGAGAGGGCCCGACTTGGCCTGCGGGAAGTGGTGCTTGTCGTGCGGGGCGTCGCGTTTGTAGACCATGACGGTGCGCCGCCACGACATGATCTCGTCGCCGTCCTGGTTGAGCCCGCGGGTGCGGCAGGTGACGATGCCCGCGTACGGGCGCGACGCCGACTCGCGCATGGCCGTGACGACGGACTCTGCGTAGAGCGTGTCGCCCACGAAGACCGGGTGGGTGAGCCTGATGTCCTCCCAGCCGAGGTTCATGAGGGCGGTCTGGCTCATGTCGATCACCGACAGGCCGAGGACGACGGCGACGGTCAGGCCCGAATTCACGATGATCCTGCCGGTCGGGGAGGCGGCGGCGAAGTGGGCGTTGAAGTGGTTCTGGTTGGTGTTCATGGTGAGCAACGTGAACCAGGTGTTGTCGGCCTCGCTGATCGTGCGGCCGAGCGGGTGCTGGTAGACGTCGCCGACCACGAAGTCCTCGTAGTAGCGGCCGATGCCGGGTTCGTGGACGGTCACGGGCGACCCCCTCCTCACGACGGCCTGGCGATCACGCCGTCCGGCGCCGCCCTGCCGGTCACGCTCTGCCGATCACACTGGTGATCACGCTAGGAGGCGCGCCCGCACGGGTCAACGCCCTGACCGCGGACGCGCGGGCCAGGCTTCCGCCGCCGCCCCGGCCGGTGTGTCGCCCCGAACGTCCGCTACCGGGAGGACGTGGGCAGCAGCGCGGAGACGACGGCGACGATGCGGGCGGCGCGGTCCAGCTCCGCGCGGTGGAAGACAGGCCCGTCGGCGCGGGCCACCACCACGTGCAGCCCGTGCGTCGTCACCGGCAGCAGCATCAACCGCAGCTTCTCCGTCACCAGGGTGGCCGCGCGCAACGGCGGCTCGGGCAGGTCGAACGACGGCGGCGCGGCCAGGCTGGCGTGCCGGACCACGCCCTCCGCCAGCGCCAGCGACCACTCGGCCCCGCACAGCCCCGGCAGGGCGTCCACCAGCGTCGCGATGCCGCGCGACGGCTCCGCCGCGACGTGCATGAGCAGGTCGTAGTCCGGCGCCGATCCGGGCACGTCCCGGGTCGGCCAGACCCCCTCCACCCGCACCCCGGGCATGGCGGAGAGCCGGTCCCGCACCTCGTCCGTCGTGACCGCGCCGGGCCAGGACACGATGAAGTCGTCCACGGCCCGCCCGGCTTCACGCTCGAGCACGGTGACCTGCAGGATGTCGGCGCCCAGCGCGCCGAGCGCCCTCGCGACCTGCCCGAGGCAGCCCGGCCGGTCCGGTAGCGACACCCTCAGTCGCAGCAGCATTGCCGACCCCCTTCCAGAGGCTCTCACAGTGCCGCTCCAAGGTTTCGGGCACGTTCCATACACATGTCACACATGCTGCAGATATGTCCAAGCATGCAGCGATCCGCCGGGATTGTCACGAGTGAACCGTCAGGCGAACACGTCCTGCTGGTAGCGGCCGCTCTCCTCCAGCTCGGCCAGCCAGGCGTCCCCGTCGCGGCCGGTACGCCGCCGGTGCAGGGCGAGCAGCGCCTTGCGCACGGCGGGCGCCATGCGCAGCCCGTCGCCGCACACGTACACGTGCGCCCCCTGCTCCAGCAGCTCCCACACCGTGTCCCCGGCGGCGGTGACGGCGTCCTGCACGAAGCGGTGCGGGTGGCCGGGCACGGCGGAGAACGCGGTGTGCACGCTCACCCCGGGGGCGTCGCCCCACGCCTCCAACTCCTCGCGGTAGAGCAGGTCGTGTTCGGGATGGCGGCATCCGGCGAACACCTCGGCCCGCCCGGTGGCGCCGGTCAGCGCCCGCTCCTCCAGGAACCCGCGCAGCGGCGCGAACCCGGTGCCCGGCCCGACGAGGATGACCGGCGTGGCGGGGTCGTCCGGCAGCCGGAACGGCGGCGCGGGCTCGCGGACGTAGCCGTAGAACGTCTCGCCCTCGGCCAGCCCGGCCAGGTAGGCCGAGCACATGCCGTGATATTCGCCGCTGCCCGACCAGGCGGGTCCCTCGACCAGGCCGACGGTGATCCGCACCCGGCGCGGGTCGGCCAGCGGCGAAGACGACACCGAGTAGTAGCGCGGCCTGATCGGCCCGGCCATCTCCAGGAAGGCGGCCAGCGGCAGCTCGATCGCCGGGAACCGGTCGAGCAGCGCCAGAGGCGAGACCCGCTTGGCGAGGATCTCGTCGGCGTAGCCGGCGGCCAGCTCCGCGAGCTGGCCGCCCGTCCACGGGCAGGACGTGTGGGCGGCCAGCGTCTCCAGGTCGGATCGGGTGGCCACCTCCTGCAGCTCGGCGAACTCGGTGAGCAGCAGTCCGGCGGTGACCGGCCGGTCCACGGGCAGGTGCGTGGCCGAGCGGGAGCGCAGCCGCACCACCTGCTCCCTCGGGACGCGCAGGCAGCGCAGCGCCCACTCCACCAGCTCGGGGTCGTTCTTGGCGAAGACGGCCAGGTGGTCGCCGGCGTGGTAGGTGACGCCCTCGGGCAGCTCGGCGACGATCGAGCGGACGCCGGGCCGCGGCGCCTCCACCGAGAAGTCCCACAGCCCGGTGGGGTCACGGGTGAGCTCCTCGTTGGCGACGACGGTCAGCGGGAACGCCCGCGTGGACACCACCGCGGGCCGCACCTCGGCCTCGGTGAGCACCTCCAGCTCGTAGCGGGGCCCGGCGTCCTCGGCGGAGGCGCTGTACTCGGCGGCGAGCGCCGCCCACAGCCCGGCCGTCCAGGCGGAGACGTCACCGTCGAAGTCGCCGTCCGCGTCGGCCTCGCCCCGCTCCACCAGCGGCACGGCCCCGGCGGCGACGAGCTTGTCACCGGCGCGGCGCGGGAACGCCTGGTAGGTGGGCCACTGGGTGTTGCCACAGCCCAGCACGGCCAGCCGCACCCCCGACAGGTCGGGCAGGCTCTCCAGCGCGTCGAAGCGCTGGGCGTTGTCGGGCGCCTTGCCGTTGTAGGAGGAGGCGATCACGACCAGCACCCCCTCGCGGGGCGGGTCGAGCTCGTCCAGGGTGGTCAACGTCGCGGCGAACCCGGCCCGACCGGCGCGCTCGGCCAGCCGTTCGGCGATGTCGGAGCAGGTGCCCAGGTTGGAACCGTAGGCGACGGTGAGCGCCACCCCGGTCACGGCGATGTCCTGCTCCTGCTCCGGCGTCACCGTCTCGGCCTGCGCCGCCGGGGCGAACCGCTCGTGCGGGACACGCTCGCGTACCCGCAGCGTGAAGCCCTCGGGCTTGAGCGTGAGCGTCTGCTTGATCTTCATCCGGTACGCCGCGGGGTCCGACAGGGCGAAGCGCCGCAGGACCATCGCCAGCGCCAGCCGGGCCTCGGTGAGCGCGAACTGGCGGCCGATGCAGGCCCGTTCGCCGTTGCCGAAGGGCTTGTAGGCGGCCGGGTGGTGGTCCGCCCGGCGCTCGGGCAGCCAGCGGTCGATGTCGAACTCGTCGGGCCGGTCCCACGCCTTGGGGTGGCGGTGCAGCGACGGCAGCAGCACGACCAGCGGCTCGCCCGCGCGCAGCGGGTAGCCGCCGCCGATCGTGGTGTCGGACTCGGCGGTCACGGCGAACGCGGGGATGGGCGACCAGATCCGGAGCGTCTCCTCCAGGACGCGCGCGATCACGTCCAGCTTCATGATCGTCTCGTAGGTGGGCGGCTCGTCGCCCGGCAGCATCCGGTCCACCTCGTCATAGGCGCGGGCGAGGGTGTGGGGGTTGCGCAGCAGGTTGTACAGGGCGAAGGAGAGCAGGCCGCTGGTGGTCTCGTGCCCGGCGATGAGGAAGGTGAGCACCTGGTCGCGGATGTTCTCGTCGGACAGCCGCTCACCGCTCAGCGGGTCGGACGCCTCCAGCATCAGGCCGAGCAGGTCGCCGGCGCCGCCGCCTTCGGCCCGGCGGCGCCGGATCACGTCGTCGACCAGCTCGCGCATGGTGGCGATGTCGCGCCGGTAGATCTCCTCCTGCCTGCGCCGGAGTCTGGTGACCACGGGGAGCCGCTGGTTGCGCAGCATCGCCTCGGTGAGCGCACCGCCCATGGCCTGCAGGAAGGGGTGCAGCTCGGGCTTGTCGAAGGACTCGAACCGGTAGCCGAACCCGGTGAGGGAGATCGTGTCGAGCGTCAGCCGCGTCATGTCGTCGGACACGGGGAGGTCCTGCCCCTGCCGGGCGGCCCAGGAGGCGACGAGTTGCTCGGCCACCTCCAGCATCTGCGGGTAGTACGCCCTCATCGACCGCTGGCTGAACGCCGGCATGAGGATGCGGTGCGCGTGCCCCCACACAGGGGTGTCGATGTCGGCGGTGAACAGCCCGTCCCCGGCGAAGTCGCGCACGATCGTCAGCGGCGGCTGGATCCGCTTCTTGAACCGCGTCTCGTCGCACGCCTCCGCGACCATGTCCGGGTCGTAGACGAACGTCACCTTCCGGCCAACGATGTCCAGCCGGAACAGGCCCTCCTCGTAGCGGTCGGCGAGCTCGGTGAAATGGGCCGCGGGCGAGTGGGCGGGGATCTGCAGCGTGTTGCCGAGGAGGGGCAGGCCCTGCGGGGCGGGGATCTCCTTCACGAGCACTCCGTGGTGTCAGCGGGCATCGGCAGCCATACGGTGTATGGCTACCGATACCATACGGCGTATGGCTGCCGGTGCGCGCAGGGGTTCCCCCCTCACCCTCGAAGAGATCTACGCCACAGCGCTACGACTGGCGAACGAGGGCGGCGTCGAGGCGCTGTCCATGCGCAAGCTCGCCGCGGCCCTCGACGTGAACCCGATGTCCCTCTACCACCACGTGGCGAACAAGACGGCGCTGATCGACCAGATATGCCTGACCATGGGCGAGCGGCTGGAGATCCCCGTCATGGACGGCGCCCCCTGGCCGGAGCGGCTGCGCGCCCTCGGCCACGCCTACCGGCGGCTCGCCACGACCTACCCGTCACTGTGGCGGTACGTGCACACCCATCCCGAGCTGGTCGCCGCACGGGAGGGCGGGCTGTGGGACGTGTTCCTGCCGATCCTGCGGGCGGCCGGGGTGCCCGAGGAGGAGCTGCTGCGGACGGCCGACGTGCTGCACGGGTTCGTGACGGGCCTGATCATCAACCAGCAGAACGGTCACGTGGGCGGCGACCGGTCGCCGGAGGCGATGGACCTGATGTTCGAGGCGGCCATCGACCTGATCGTCGCCGGCGTGTCCGCCCGCTTCTCCCCCGCCGGCTGAGGCGCCGGGGAGAAGCGGCGGACACGCCGGCCGTCAGGCCAGCAGGTCCTCGATCAGGTCGGCCGCCCGCGCCGATCCACCCTCCGCCCGTACCTCCGCGCTCAGCGTCGCCGACCGGCGGGCCACCTCGGCGTCGCCCGTGAGGTCGAGCAGCGCCCCGCGCAGCGCCTCAGCCGTGGCGTCGGCCGTGTCGAGACGCCGGGCGACGCCCAGCTCGACCAGCCGGTCCGCGTTGGCGAACTGGTCGACGCCCTGCGGGACCGCGATCATCGGGACGCCCGCGTACAGGCCCTCGCTGCTGCCGCCCATGCCCGCGTGCGTGACGAAGGCGTCGGCCTGCAACAGGATGGCGAGCTGCGGCACCCAGGTGTGCACCTCGACGTTCGCCGGGACGGGACCCAGCACCGCCGGGTCGGTGTGGCGGCCGATCTGCAGCACCACGTGCCATCCCGGCAGGTCGCCGAAGGCCGCCAGGCAGCGGCGGTAGAACTCCGGCTGCCGGGTGTAGGCGGACCCGAGCGAGATCAGCAGCACCTTGTCCGCCCCGGCCGGGCGGGTCCAGCCGCCCTGGTCGAGCCGGCTGCCGAGACACGGCCCGACGAACGTCACCGTCTCGGTGTCGACCCGGTCGGCGTTCGGCTGCATGGCCTTCGGCACGACCGCCACGGCCTTCCCCGGCCGGCCGGGGAAGGCGTCGACGTCGGTGGTGACCGCCCCGGAGCCGGCCAGCCACTCGGCGAACACCGCCCGGAACTCGTCGGCCCCCGGCAGCGCCCACAGGTGCGCGGCCACCTCCTCCTCGTACCCCTTCCACGCCACGTACGTGGGTGACAGTTGCACCATCGGCCGCCCCTGCGCCTCGGCGAGCGCCCGCGCGGCGTAGGCGCCGATGTCGTACAGGTAGAGGTCGGCCGGGTCGTCGTCGTAGA